>RFTR01000107.1 GCA_009923345.1 Betaproteobacteria bacterium | reverse complement strand
TCGTTTCGACCTCGCGCCCCTGACGCACCAATTGATTAATGGTTGGCATTGAAAAACGTCCCTAAACGTCTGAATAAAAGAAAACGGCCACTCCATCACGCAAGCGACCGAAAAGCCTTCTAGTGTATCAGGTTCAGGGGGCCGTGGCAAATACAGCGAATACGGCGTACTTTTGGACTACTTCACCCAAAGTCGTAGCGCGTCCCAGGTACGCCCCAGCCAGCCGGACTGCTCGACGGCCTCTAGTACGACCAAAGGCAAGTCAACCCAAGGCTGTTGGTCCAAGGTCACCCGCAAGGAACCCACCGTCTGCCCTCGTTGAAAAGGCGCCACCATAGGCTCAGGCCTGACCACCTGGGTTTGGACGCGGCGGATAGCGCCCGCTGGAATGGCGACCACGATCGGTTGAAAGCGCCCTAGTTTGGCCGTATTGGCCTGGCCCTTCCAAACCAAAGGGCTGACCACGGCCTGAGACGCGTCGAATAATTTGACGACCTCATAAGCGGTATATCCCCAATTTAAAAGCTTTTGCGATTCAGCCGCCCGCGCGTTCTCGCTAGAAGCACCCAGTACGATCGACAACAAGCGCCGCGAGCCCACGCCCGGCGCATCGCGCTTGGCAGTCGCAATCAAGCAAAAACCGGCAGCATCGGTGTGCCCAGTCTTTAACCCGTCAACGCTCGGGTCGCGAAACAACAACAAATTGCGGTTGTTTTGGTTGGCCGCGGGCGTGCCTGGATAGCGGTACTGTTTGATAGCGTAATAGCCCACAAACTCAGGAAAGTCTTGCATCAATCGGGTAGCCAAAATGCCCAAGTCTTTGGCCGTGGTGATGTGACCTGGCACGGTCAATCCCTCTGGGTTTTTATAGCCCGTATTTTTCATACCCAGCGTTTGGGCTTGGGCATTCATCATCTCTACAAAATGCTCAACCGTGCCACCAACGCCTTCTGCCAAAACAATAGTTGCATCGTTGCCCGACTGAACAATCATGCCCTTGATCAAGTCGAGTACGGGCACTTGCATCTTGGGGTCGATAAACATGCGCGAGCCTTGCATCTTCCAAGCACGCTCACTCACAGGCAGGGTTTGCTCCAGCGTGATTTTTTTAACCTTCAGCGCCTGGAACACCAAATAAGCCGACATCAACTTGGTCAAAGAAGCAGGCTCAACCGGTTGATCAGCATTCGATTGCGCCAGCACCTGTTGCGCGGTGACGTCCACCAGTAAATAAGCATGTGCCGCAATCTCTGGGGCTTGCGGGGCCAACGGGATTGCTTGAACCTGCGCCTGGACTGGGGCTTGCGTTTGGGCTTGTGCCTGCGCTTGCTCAAAAGCACACACCGCTAGCAAAACACACAGTCCGCAGCGGGCAATCCAAAAACTCAATGTAGTGGGCATAACTATCTTTTTAAACAATGGCTTGAAAGGGGTTTGGGCGCACAGACTTCGCTCGTGCGTCAAGGCGATCACTTTGTACATGCTGCGACTCCGCGCTGCGCGCTTTATGTCGTTCGCAGCATGTACAAAGCGCTCACCTTGACGCGTTTTGTAGTTGCGGAGCGGTTTGAAATTGCTTAAGCATTCAAATGCCTGACGACCAAGCTTTTCAAGAGTGGCAATTGTCCATGAAAGAAATGCCCGCCACCGGGTACCACGATGACAGGCAGACTTTGCGGACGCGCCCAGTCCATCACGGAGGCAAGCGACACCGTGTCGTCCTGCTCACCATGCACAACCAAAGTTTTGTCGTGCAGTGACTCAGGCACATCGGCGACCGCCAAGCGCTCAGTTGCAGTGCCTACAAAAACAATTTTCTCGATGTCGCGTTTTTCCCACAGAGATTGAATGGCATGACTCGCCACAAACGAACCAAAAGAAAACCCTGCGATTGCCAAGGCACCTGTGGGTGCCACTTGCTCCAGCACCGATAAGAAATCACGGGCTTCGCCAGCGCCTGCATCGTGCGCGCCTTCGGACGCACCCACGCCACGGAAATTAAAACGCGCCACGGTCCACCCGCACTGCACAAACGCACGCGCCAGCGTTTGCACCACTTTGTTGTCCATCGTTCCACCAAAAAGCGGATGCGGATGGGCTACCACCGCCACACCACTTGCCGCGCCTTCGGGTTGGTCTAGAAGTCCCTCAATGGCGCCAGCTTCTCCGCGCCAAGTGATACGTTGGGTTTGTGAATTCATCGGCCAACATCGGGGCTCAAGCGCAAGCGCTCGACCACTTGGCCGTTTTTCAAATGGCTGTTGACGATGTCGTCGATGTCGGCATGGTCAACAAAGGTGTACCAAACACCTTCGGGGTATACCACGGCAACAGGGCCGCCTGCGCAACGGTCTAGGCAACCCGCCTTGTTGACGCGAACTCCGCCCGCACCAGTTAGTCCAGCCGCTTTCACTTGGGCCTTGCAATGCGCAAAGGCCTCTTGCGCGCCCTGGTCAGCACAACAAGATTCTCCCGACTCACGTTGGTTCAGGCAGAAAAAAATATGGTGTTTGTAATAAGCGTTTTGTGTCATGTGGCCATTCTAAATTTCGTGCGCGTTGTTTTGGCTTGTGCCTGTGAGACGTGCAATGGCATACAGCAATACGGTGTAAGGCCAAAGCCATCCGAGCCACTGAACCAAACCGTTGAAGCGAATGAAGCGGCCCTGCTCCCAGGTCTGCAAGGTTTGGGCAAAGTAAGGGCTCTCAGGCGATTGGTTCAACACGCTTTGCTGCACGATCAGAGCAAGCAGTAAAAAAACCCAACATGTGCGAGCTGACAGCATCACGAAAAAAAAGCCCAGCACGCAACCGCATACCAAACCCCACACGACAGGCACGCCCAGCCAACTCCATGCATGGCTAGGGCCATAACTCAAAGCGGCAGACAGGGCGCTCACACCCAAGCCACAGGCCAACACCAGCACCATATAAAACAGCCGCTGGCCAAATTGCCGAATCACGCCAAAACCCAGCAGACATGGAATCAAAAGGCCCAGCACCACACACAACAACTCAGCACCAGGCAACAAAGGCTCGAGTTCAAACGAGCGCATCGGAATCCAATGCTCGAAAGCGGTACCGTCTAAGGCGTAAGTCAGCGCATCTTCCAATCGCTCCCACACTTGGCCCAAGCCAAGAGGTACCGCGACGGGAAACAAAAGCGCCAGCGGCCAGACCGCCATCAGCACCAAGGCGAAATGCGCATCACGCACAAACCAACGCTTGCGAAACTGGCTCCACCGATACAGCAAACCCATTTGCTCCATGCCACTAGATAGACAAGCGCCGAGCCAAGCACCCAACACATTCAGTAAAAAATCCGCCAATGAAGGCACACGTGAAGGCAAGTAACTTTGTATGCCCTCCATAAGTAACGAAACGGCGGCGGCGGCGCAGGTGCTCAACACGATGGCGCTGCGTCCCCAGCCCATACGCATCGCGCTCAGGCCCCACAAAAACCCAAGCGGGGCGTAGCCTAAAACATTGGATGCGACGTCAAAGCCGGTCCAGTATTTTGGCCATGGTGCGCTTAAAAATTCCCAAGTAAAAATGCCTTGGTCGCGCCATTGGTCAAACGGATACAGGCTGGCGTAGACGATTACCGCCAGATAAATATGCGACATCGGCCAAGCGGAGGTTTGTCGCATAAGAGTTGTGTCTTAGAAAGGCTTGACCACCACCAAGATCACGGTGAGGGTCAGCAACACCACAGGCAACTCGTTGAACCAACGAAACCAGACATGGCTTTTTTGGTTGGCGTGCGCCTCGAACTTGCGCAGCATCGCCCCACACATATGGTGGTAACCGACCGCCAACACCACCAAGGCGAGTTTGGCGTGCATCCAGCCGTTGCCCTCGCCTTGGCCGATGCCATAGACCAGCCACAAGACAAAACCCAACACCAAAGCGGGGATCATCAAAAGTGTGGTGAAACGCATCAGTTTGCGCGCCATCAGCAGCAAACGCTGCTCTTCTGACACGGACTCTGGCGGCACCATGGCCAGATTGACAAAAATGCGCGGCAAATAAAACAAGCCGGCGAACCAGCTTGCCACAAAAATAATATGAAACGATTTAATCCAAAGCATTTTGGGAGTTTAGCTGTGTCTTAATTGCTCGCTTCGCCATTCACCAGCAGTTCGGCAGCGGGCCTTGTAAAGCGCCTTAAGCCAAATGCTCTTCGAAAAACGCCAACGTGCGTTCACGCGCCAAGTCAGCGGAAGCCTTTTGGTAGGACCCGCGGTGGTCGCAATTAAAACCGTGGTCCGCCTCATACAAATGCACGGCCACCACTGGGTGGGCTTTGGCAAACGCGTCCACGGTGTCTAAGCCAATCCAATGGTCTTGTTTGGCATAGTGCGCCATCACGGGGCACTTGGGGTGACGGGCGATTTCCTCCGAAGTGGTGGAACCACCGCCGTAATAAGGAACAGCCGCACTTAAACCCTCTACCAAGGCAGCAGATCGCCAAGCCAATAAACCTCCCCAGCAGTAGCCCACTATTCCCACTTTGGCGCCGGAGTTATGTAGCGCGTACTTCACTGCTGCTTGGATATCGGCCATGAAAGCCATGTCTGGCAAAGCCTCGATGGCAGCCTTCAAGGCCATACCGGCTTGCATATCGTCTGGCGTGTAGCCCAGTTCTACGCCGTGCTTGGCGCGGTGGAACATGGCAGGGGCAATCGCAAAGTAGCCGGCAGAGGCATATCCATCGGTCACTTCACGGATATGGGGATTCACGCCAAAAATCTCTTGGATCACCACCACGGCGCCTTTTGGCTTGCCCTTGGGTTGCGCCACGTAGGCGGGGCATTCGAATCCATCGGAGGCTTTTAATCGAACGGTGGTCATGAGAACTCCTGGTAAGTTACAAAAATTAGGAGCGCCAAGAATACGCCCTTGTATTGAGTGCGCCAAGGATAACCCCCCGTGTCTAAGACGTTACTCGGGGTAAGCCACGCCCGTGCTATCGTGCGCGCTCTATTAAAAAGTCTCAGGCCCCAAGGAAAAAACCCATGAAACCCGTTCTATTAGTCACAGGCGCGAGCCGCGGCATTGGTGCCGCCACGGCCTTATTAGCCGCCCGCCATGGCTGGGCTGTTGCGGTCAATTACAGCCAAAACTCTGCCGCCGCTGAGGCCGTGGTGAAACAAATCAAAGCAGAAAGCGGTCAAGCCGTCAGCATCCAGGCTGACGTCGGCGACGAGGCGCAAATCAAACACTTGTTTTCGCAAGTGGATGCACAACTGGGTCGCCTCACAGGTTTTGTGAACAACGCTGGCGTGCTCGACGTCGCTGTGCGGGTAGACGAATTAAGTTGGGAGCGCCTGCAGCGCATGATGCGCATCAACGTAATCGGCGCCATGTTTTGCGCACGTGAAGCCATTTTGCGCATGAGCACCAAACACGGTGGCAAAGGCGGCTCTATTGTCAATCTCAGCAGCGTGGCCGCCCGCATGGGCGCGCCTGGCCAGTATGTAGATTACGCCGCCAGCAAAGGCGCCATCGACACCTTCAACGCTGGTTTGGCCAAAGAAGTGGCGGCTGAAGGTATTCGCGTCAATGCGGTTCGCCCTGGCATCATTGATACCGACATCCATGCAAGCGGTGGCATTCCAGATCGCGCCAAAACCATGGCGCCGATGATTCCCATGTTGCGCCCTGGATCCGCTGACGAAGTTGCACAATCTATTGTGTGGCTATTGAGTGATGCAGCCAGCTATGTGACTGGCGCCAACTTAGACGTGACCGGCGGTCGATAGCCAAGCGGCTTTTCTCAAGCCAGCGAAAATTCGCACTTGCTCCTTGCCCTTATGGAGATATTTGGGCTCTTGTTAGAAATTTTTTGAAAGACTGTTTATGAGCACTGCCACTATTTCCCACTTTGTCGCAGGCCAATCTAGCCAAGGCAACAGCACGCGCACGCAAGATGTTTTCAACCCTGCAACGGGCGCAGTCACTGCGCAAGTGCATTTGGCCAGCACAGCCGATGTCAACGTCGCCGTAGCCTCCGCACAAAAGGCATTTCCTTCTTGGGCAGACACATCACCTTTGCGCCGCGCCCGGGTCATGTTCAAGTTTTTAGAGTTACTGAACTTACATAAAGACGATCTCGCACGAATGATCACCGCTGAGCATGGCAAGGTCTTTACCGATGCGCAAGGCGAAGTCACCCGCGGCATTGAAATTGTCGAATTCGCCACCGGCATTCCGCAATTGCTCAAAGGAGACTACACCGAACAAGTCTCTACCGGCATTGACAACTGGACCATGCGCCAACCCTTGGGCGTGGTAGCTGGCATCACGCCTTTCAACTTTCCGGTGATGGTGCCCATGTGGATGTTTCCCGTTGCCATTGCCTGCGGCAACACTTTTGTGCTGAAACCGAGTCCGATTGACCCATCGCCCTCGCTTTTTATGGCCGACTTGCTCAAACAAGCGGGCTTGCCTGACGGTGTTTTCAATGTGGTCCAAGGCGACAAAGAGGCGGTCGACGCCTTGCTGGTGCATCCCGATGTCAAAGCAGTGAGCTTTGTTGGCTCCACACCGATTGCTAATTACATCTATGAAACCGGGGCGCACCACGGCAAACGCGTGCAAGCTTTGGGTGGCGCTAAAAACCATATGGTGGTGATGCCCGATGCCGATATCGACCAGTCGGTCGACGCTTTGATCGGCGCCGCTTACGGTTCTGCCGGCGAACGTTGCATGGCGATCAGCGTGGCGGTATTGGTGGGCGATGTGGCCGAGCGCATCATGCCCAAATTAATCGAGCGCACCAAAGCTTTGAAAGTGCTGAACGGCACCAATCTCGCAGCAGAGATGGGCCCCATCGTCACCTCCATCGCGCACCAGCGCATCACGGGCTATATCGAACAGGGTGCCAAAGAAGGTGCCAAGCTGTTGGTCGACGGGCGCGCGTTTGAT
>RFTR01000106.1 GCA_009923345.1 Betaproteobacteria bacterium | reverse complement strand
GTTGTGGGTTTAGTGGTGGGCTTGGTGGTGGGTATTTTTCAAGCCGCTACTTCGATCAATGAGCAAACGCTTAGCTTTATTCCTAAAGTATTTGCGATTGGTTTAACCATTGCACTCATGGGTGGTTGGATGATCAACACCATGGTGGACTACACCAAGGCCATCTTCACGCGTATCCCTAATTTGTTCATGTGATGTCGGGTCATGAACCTAGCGCTGTTAGACATTCTTGAAAAGTTTTTGGTCATTGTTTGGCCGATGTTGCGTTTGTCTGCGTTTTTAGCGTTCACCTCTATTTTTTCTATCCGCGCGGTTAATTTGCGCATTCGTATGTGTTTAGGTTTTGCGTTGGCATTTTTTGTGTCGCAGCAAATCGATATTCCACGTATTGATCCTCTCACTGCCGAAGGCTTGCTAGAGATATTTCGCCAAATCTTGATTGGTTTGACCATGGGTTTGGTATTTCAAGTTGCGTCCGCCACTTTAGTGGTGGCGGGGCAAGCGATATCGGGCTCGATGGGTTTGTCGATGGCCAATATGATTGACCCGAACATGGGTAGCGTGCCTGTGTTGTCTGCCTTCTTCAACATCATGGGTACCTTGGTGTTTCTTGGCATCGGTGGCCATTTGATTGTGTTCGGCCTGGTGCTGGAGTCATTCAAGCTGTTACCTATTGGCCAAGAGTTTTTCTCGCAAGACATGTTGGGCAAGATGATCAACTGGAGCGCCATGATGTTCTTAGGTGCTTTATTGATCGGCTTGCCGGTGATGATGACATTGCTGTTCATCAATATCGGCCTCGGATTTGTGGCCCGTGCTGCGCCAAGTTTGAATATTTTTACCGTTGGCTTTCCCGCCTTGATCTTGGTGGGTTTTGTCATTTTGATTTTTTCTATGGGCAACAACGTCTCGCGCATCCAATGGGTGTGGACACAGGCGTTTTTGGTGCTGCGATCATTTTTAGGAAGTTGATTAGGTAAGCAATATGGCAGAAGAAAGCGGTCAAGACAAAACCGAAGAACCGACGGCGCAGAGACTCAGCAAAGCGCGCGAGGAAGGCCAGATTGCGCGTTCGCAAGAACTCGCGCCTGCGGCCATGATGGTGATGGCGACTTTATTCTTCACCATGATGGGGCAGTACTTGTTCAACAGCATGGGCAATTTGTTCAAAAGCCAACTGCAGTTTGATAGAAAAATCACTGACAAAGCAGAGTTACTCCCTGCTATTTTTGGCAGTGCCATCGTCGACGGCTTTGTCATTGTGTTGCCTTTGGTAGCCCTCATGGCAGTGATTGCGGCTTTGTCGACCACCTTGTCGGGTGGATTGATTTTTTCCCCCAAACTCGCGCTTCCAAAATTTAGCAAGCTCAACCCTATGAGTGGTTTGAAGCGTATGTTTGGGACTGACGCATTGATTCAATTGGGTAAAGCCGTTGCAAAGTTTTTGGTAGTTGGTGCTATTTTGTTGGTCTCGGTCATGAACAATTTGAACGACCTGACCAATATTTCCCAAATGGATTTAGGCCAAGCCGTGATGGTTGCTGGCACCATCATTGTGGATTCTTGTTTCTGGTTGAGTTTAGGTTTGGTCTTGGTGGCATTGGTGGACGTGCCTTTGCAGCGGCACCAATTGAACAAGAAACTCAAGATGACCAAGCAAGAGGTCAAAGACGAGATGAAGAACTCGGAAGGTAACCCCGAGGTCAAAGGACAGATCCGCCGTCGTCAACGCGAAATCTTGAACAACAAAATGATGACCAAGGTCAAAGACGCAGACGTTGTCATCACCAACCCAACCCACTTTGCTGTGGCCTTGTCGTATGACCCGAATGGAGACGGCGCACCCATCTTGGTGGCCAAGGGCGATGATGGATTGGCTGCACGTATTCGTGAAGAAGCGACCAAGCATGGCGTCTATTTATTTGAGGCGCCATTGCTAGCCCGCGCCTTATACTTCACGACTAAGTTGGACCACCCCATTCCAGAGGCGCTCTACCACGCTGTGGCTCAGGTAATTGCCTTTGTGTTCAGTCTGAACCAGTCTTACGGAAGAGGTCAAGAAGTGATCAAGCCAGACCCGAAAATTCCTGACGAGATGAAATTTGATGCCAACGGTGTCTTGATGAACTCTTAATCTTCAATTAAGCCCGCATGACCGATATCTTCCAAAGCCCAGGTGACAGACTACGGTTTGAAATCCTTCTCAAATCGTTGACCGAAGGCAGCATTAATTTGGCTGTCTTAAGCCAACATGATTTGGTGTTGGATTTCTACGGCAATTTATTTGAAGAGCGCTTGCGTGCAGCAGGTGAACAAAATATTGAGTTTTGTACTTCCACCAGTTCTGAGCAGTTGGTACAAACTTTCAATGACATCTTGTCGGAACTCACACTCAATCAAGCGACTGAAAAAGAAAAAAAATTAGCGCCACGCCGCTTCTTGGTATTTCGCGATTCCATCTTGATGCAAGAGTTTGAGCTGCAATTGCTTGCACGCTTAGTCAATGGATTTCCTGCTGGCAACATCAGCGTCATTTTGCTCATCAACAGTGCAGGTAACTACCGTAAAAAATTAGAAGCATTTGGTAAAAACCTATTGCAATGGGAAGTCGAAACCAAAGCGGGTGAACCCAAACGTGTTTTGTCAGATTGGGTGGCTGATACACCAGAACCTGCTCCTACATCTGAGCCGCCTGTTTTGCAACCGATGTCTGCCCAGGACTCGGAGGAAGCGCTCAAGCAACTCAATATGCCCAAGAAAACGTCTTGGCGTATTCCAGGGCTTGGAAAAAAACCCCAGCCTGCTCCCGTACCTGCTTCAGTCACGGTTGTTTCAGGACCCGCACCAGCGCCTGCATCAACGCCCACCAAACCGCAAGAAGCCGCACCCGTTGCGGCTTTCGATGCACAAACGCCTCGCGAACCAGTTCTGGGCGCACCAGTTCTTGGCGTTGCTGCAAGCGTCGCCTCCTCAACTGCGCAAGCAACGGAGGGAGATGTTTTCAAACGTAGTTCGAGCAAGCCGCGTTGGGGCATTGTTTTATTTGTGTTGCTGATGTCTTTGGCAGTTTTTGGCTTTATGTACAAAGACATGCTGGTGGAAGAGGCCGAGCTCTTCAAGAAATATTTATTACGCGGCACCCCTGCTGCACCAGCGCCTACGCCAGTAGCTAGTGCGCCTGAACCTCTAGCGTCTAGCGCAGCACCAGTCGCAAGCGACGTAGCTTCCGCCGCAATGGATGTTCAATCAGCTCCAGCGAGCGGCAGTATGGCAGCAGCGCCAGTAGCTTCTGAGCAGCTTGTGGTCGCGCCGGCTAAAGAAGTTATAGGCAAAGAAAAAGATGCTGTTAGCAAAGAAACCACTAGCAAACAAGTGGCGGCTAATGAGACAGAAAAAAAAGAACCCCCTAAAAAAGAACCTCAAACTAATGCCGCTCAAGCCGATAAAGTATCTGATGCAGATTGGGTAAGCCAATTGCCTGATGATGGATTCGTCTTGCAACTTGCCGCATTTGATGTGGAAGAAGAAATGCTGACCTTCAAACGCAGCCATCCGGCGTATGCCTCGGCGCGGGTCATGCAGGTAAGAAAAAAAGATACAAACAAACGCTACTTTATTTTGTTAGCCGGCCCATTTGAGACCAAGCCAGAGGCGGATCGATTCATGAAATCAAGCCCCTTGCTCGCAAAAGGTTGGTTACGCAGTGTGAAGTCTGTGAAAGCCCAACTAACTAAGGCCTAAACAATAAGGAACGCACATGTCTAGCAACGAAGCTGATGTTCTCTCTAAAAAAGGCCATGAGACCTTTGAGCCTGCTTTTGAGACAGACCAGGTGCCGCGCATTCAGGTGCCCAATGTGCCTGAGGACGCGCAGGGGCTGACTGCCAAGGAGTTGGCCCAAGTCCCTACCTTGGATGAGCAGCAGGCCTCACCTGCGCCTGCGGAAGCCAAGCAAGCGACCCCTAGCGCTGATCCGATAGCCCCTGAGGCTGAAGAAGCCAGCGCTTCAGTCTTGGATGCGCTCGACGCCTTGCCGATATTGGACGAGGTCCACGCTCAAGAGATACCTGGTCAAGTCGATACTTGGATGGAGGTGCTCCAGAAACGCACCGAAAAGCTAACCGAAGATATCAGACAGTTGCATTTGCGGCTCGATGTTTTAGAAGAAAAATCAAAGGGTTAACCATGGCGGAAGCTGAAAAAAATACAGACGATACAGCGGTGCTCGAAGCACCGGTGGATGAAGTTGAAGCGACGGACGCAGCTCAGTCGGGTGAAAACACGTCTGAAGGTGATGCTGAGCCGATTTTGGACGTAGACGCAACAGCTGACCGTTTGACTGATATTGCTACCCAGTCCTTAGACAGCAATGAAGTAGCCCGCCAAATTGAAGAACTGACCTCGGTGGTTTTAGATTCAGCGGAGGTATCTACACGCTCAGCATCTATTGCTGCGGATGTCAGCACCGCCATGCGCATGGTGGTTGCCAAAATCGAAGAAACCAACCGTCGAAATGTGTTGCACTCTCGCGTGATGCTGGGTGCTATTTGTGTGTGTTTGCTTGTCGCTATGGGTTTTTTCTTTGGTATTACTTTGAAAATGACCAAGTCGATCAAAGAGTTGGATGTGATGACATACGCCATGTCTAAGCGAATGATCGAAATCGACGGAAGCATCAGCGCTATTGGTAAAACACATTCTGATTTTTCAGAAATTACAGAAAAGCAAGAAGAGCTCAACACTACGCAAAAAAATGTTGCCAACCGTTTGGACGAAATTGGCCGCGTGATGTCCAATATGCCTAATTTGGTAGCCGATCAAAATAACAAACTGATTGACGCCAAATTGCTCACCATGAACAAGTCTTTGGCGGCTATGGACGCCAAGATCGCGGCTAATATGGATGCCGAAAAAATCAAACAGCAGCCTGTGCAATTGGTATTGGCTGAAATCCAGAAATTACGTGCTGATACCAATCAGAGCTTACAAAGCATGCGCACGGAATTGAACCAAAGCATGCAAACGCGCGATAAATTACAAGCGTCTGCCTACGAAGAAGCTGTCAAGCGCGCGAGCAATGCTGCTGCAGCTGCACAAAAAGCCGCTGACAGTGCTGTTGCGGCAGAAAAGGCGACAGCTGCTGAACGCCTAAATGCCCAAAAAGCCGCTGCTGAAAGAGCCGCGGCAATGCGCTTCGCGCCTGAGGAAAAGCCTTCTCAGAAAACCCAAGCTGACAAAGCTGCCGCTGATAAAGCGGCAGCAGAGAGAGCCGCAGCAAGAGCTGCCGCAGAAAAAGCTGCTGCACTCGCCGCTGAGCGAGCTGCCGCTGCAGAACGTGCTGCTGAAAAAGCCCGCGCCGCTGCAGCCCAAGCTGCTGCAACTCCTCCGCCAGCGCCAGCACCGGTGGTGCGCGAGCGGCCTATTCAGTATCCAAGAGCAGCTGACTAAGCGGCTCAGTCAGAGCATCCACTGAGGGGGCGCCGCCGACTAAACGTTCAGCCCAAATCGATTGGCACTTGCATGTGTCCAGTCTTGGTAGGTCACAGGCAAACTGCTGATATCTTTTTGCAGCAATGCCATAGGCGCAACCGTATCCACCAACTCCGACAAATGCAAAACTTGTGTTTCGCTCACGCGTTGCATGATGTGCCGTGGAGAAAACTCACTCGGATCTTGAAGCCCAGCAGCCTCTAACAACTCTTGCAGGGCTTCAAGCGTATTGCGGTGGAAGTTCTCCACCCGTTCCGCTTTACTAGGAACCACCAACGCCATTTGACGTTTTGGGTCTTGGGTCGTTACACCCGTAGGGCAATTCCCCGTATGGCAAGTTTGCGCTTGAATACACCCTAGTGCAAACATAAAACCGCGCGCGCTGTTACACCAGTCTGCACCCAAAGCAAAAGCGCGCGCCATATCGAATGCGCTGACGATCTTGCCACTCGCACCGACGCGAATGTGTTCGCGCAAACCTGCCCCAACCAATGTGTTGTGCACTAAGCGCAAGCCTTCTTGTAAGGGCATACCAATATGGTCCGAGAACTCTAAGGGCGCTGCACCAGTACCGCCTTCAGCACCATCGACCACTACAAAGTCTGGATAAATTTTGCTCTCAAGCATGGCTTTAACAATACCAAACCATTCCCATGGATGGCCGATACAAAGCTTCATACCTACTGGTTTTCCGTCACTCAAATCGCGCAGTTGTTGCACAAATTGCATCAACTCCAGTGGTGTAGAAAAGCTGCTGTGGCTTGAAGGTGATACACAATCTTCGCCAATACCCACACCACGTGCTTCAGCAATTTCTTCTGTGACTTTGGCGCCAGGCAGAACACCACCATGCCCAGGTTTAGCACCTTGGCTTAGTTTGATCTCCACCATCTTGACTTGCTCAGACTTCACGTTTTCGGTGAAACGCTCTGGGCTGAAATGGCCCGTGGCATCACGGCAACCAAAGTAACCGGAGCCAATTTCCCAAATTAAATCACCCCCGTGGGTGCGGTGGTGGCGTGAGATGGAGCCTTCGCCGGTATCGTGCGCAAACCCACCGCGCTTGGCGCCTAGGTTCAATGCCAATACCGCGTTGGCACTCAATGCGCCAAAACTCATGGCAGAGATATTGAATCGGCTGATGCTGTAGGGCTGCTTGCATGCATTGCCACCGATTTGAATCCGAAAGTCGTGGCTTGAGAGCTGGGTCGTTGCAATGGAATGGTTGATCCATTCATAGCCCACTGCACGTACATCGAGTTGTGTTCCAAAAGGGCGTTTATCGCTGTCACCCTTTGCACGCGAATACACCAAGCTGCGTTGTGCGCGAGAAAAAGGTGTGGCGTCAGTTTCAGACTCTAAAAAATATTGCCTAATTTCAGGTCGAATGTATTCAAACATGAAGCGTAAATGCCCAATGACTGGGTAGTTACGCAAAATCGCATGG
>RFTR01000105.1 GCA_009923345.1 Betaproteobacteria bacterium | reverse complement strand
TCCATTTGAATTTGCGCCCCGACTTCAGCGCAGAACATGTGCTGGCAGAAGTGCGCCATCCGCGGGGCTCACGCTCACTGAGTAGCCATTTAAAAAGTCGTTTGAACTTGCAAGCGGTGCATTTGGCGCTGTTACATGAAGTGCTGTCAAAAGATGCATTGAGTGACCCCGTGCAACTTGCGCAGGCCATTCAACATTTACCCATCACCTTAGTAGCTACGCGCCCTTTAGATGAAGCGATTAGCAGTGCAGGTGGCGTCAAATTAGAAGTACTAGACGACTCACTGATGTCACGCCACACCCCTGGCCTATTTGCTGCAGGTGAAATGTTGGACTGGGAAGCACCCACAGGCGGTTATTTATTGAGCGCTTGTTTAGCCAGTGGTCGGCATGCGGCGAATGGTGCGTTGACATATCTCCATCTAAATTCGCGCGCAACAACCTCACTTTGATTTGAACCATGCTTAGCACACTGTCTGCAACTGAGTACTTCGTGCTGTTGCTATATCGGTTTGCGACTTATGCCTCTTTTAATGTGATCGATGATGCGGCGATGTTGGCGTTTTTGTTAAGTTAACAACTTCTAAAATCCACTGGTCTGGCGTTAGTCCATACGCCCAAATCCACCGCCCTGAAAATCAACAAACGCCTGCTTGATCTCTTCCATCGTGTTCATCACAAATGGCCCATGCCCCACAATGGGCTCATTGAGCGGTTGACCACTGAGCAGCAACGCTTTGACATCCTCTTTAGCCTCGATTACCAAAGCGTCGCCTTCTTGCGAGAACACAACTAATTGCGCTTCGTGCGCAGGATGTGCGTGATTGATCTGCACCTTGCCACTCAAAATCACCAATACAGTATTCCACCCAACATGGGCGGGCAATGTGACTGAGTGCCCCGCTTTTACTGCGAGGTCTACCACTTGCATAGCTGTGAAGGTATGTGCGGCACCACGCGCACCTAGAAATTCACCGGCAATCACACGCGCGTTTGCTGCGCCATTGTCTATCTCTACCTTAGGTATCTCAGCACTCAATATGGCCTGATAGCCCGGTGCTGTCATCTTGTCTTTGGCTGGCAAGTTAACCCATAACTGCACCATATGCAGTTGCCCACCGCTCTGTGTGAATGCTTCTGAATGAAACTCCTCATGCAAGATGCCAGCGCCGGCCGTCATCCATTGCACATCGCCAGGTCCGATGACGCCGCCTTGTCCTGTGGAGTCTCGGTGGGCAACTTCGCCTTCATACACGATGCTGACCGTTTCGAAACCACGGTGCGGGTGTTGGCCAACACCGCGAGGTTTTGTTGCAGGTGCAAATTGCGCAGGGCCTGCGTGGTCTAGCAATAGAAATGGGCTGAGTTGTTTGCCCAAGCCTTGGTAGTCAAACAGTGAACGCACGGGAAATCCATCGCCCACCCAATGTATGGGCGGTTTGCTGTGAATGCCACGTACTGTTTTCATGAACCGGTCACTTCGTCAATGGAGAAAAGCATAACCATCCATGGAGATAACGTAGTCGCTGACTCCTCGGTAAAACGCTTGGGCTTGCGCTTCATTTCCTGCAGCACCAAGCGCTACTAAAAGCGGCAACAAATGGTCTTCACTGGGATGCGCCTGACGTCCCTCAGCGCTATGGTTGCGGTAATCTATCAAAGCCTGTACATCGTGGTCTTTGAGTTTTTCTTCGACCCAGTCTGCAAAGCCTTTGACATACGCAGGTGTTTTTCCGCCAGTCGATGCCGCCACATGCCAGTCTGTTAAGTTGTGCGTGATGTTGCCCGAGGCAATCACCCAAATATTTTTATCGGTCAACGCCGATAACGCCTGTCCGATGCGATACGCATGTGCAGGACCTTCATGCATTTGCATAGAGAGCGGCACGATCGGCACATCTGCATCGGGAAACATGTGTCGCAAGGGTTGCCATGCGCCATGGTCCAAGCCGTGTTCTTTGTCTTGGGCAACCTCAAAGCCTGCTGCCTGCAAAGCTATCACCACTTCATTGGCAACTTCAGGACAACCCGTCGCCGGATATTGAAGTTCGTACAACTCTTGAGGAAATCCAAAAAAGTCATGGATAGTTTCCAGTTGCGTCGCCACGCTGACAGTTGGAATACGCGTATCCCAGTGAGGGCTGACTACGATGATGGCGCGTGGGGTTGTCAATTTTTGCGTGATGCCCGACATGGCAGCGCCTGCTGCGCCAGGGTTGAGCGCAAATGTGGGTGAGCCATGTGGCACGAATAGGACATTTTTAAAAGACTGCATGAAAACTTGATGGGGTTGCACTGACAGCTGATTATCAGCCTCGGGCTCTTCATGCCTAAACATGCATTTTTAGTAGCGTTTCTGCACCACGGCAATTGTCTGCTGCATCAGAGCACAAGGTGATTCTTTCCCGTCTGCATCTAAATGGACGACCTCTGCAGTCGTGACGATAAGTTTTTTACCGGCGCGAATCACCAAACCACGCGCACGCAACTCGCCGTCTTGAAATGAAGCCAAAAAATTAATTTTGTATTCAACTGTTGTGACCTCGTGCCCATCTGGCGCTTGCGTCAGTGCTGCGTAACCGCCAGCAATATCTGCCAGAGCACCCATCGCACCACCGTGGTAGCCGCCTTGTTGTTGCGTCACGCGCTCAGAAAAAGGCAAAGACAACTCCACCATCCCCGGCTTGACCGAGACCAGACGTGCACCAAGGTGCTGCATCATGCCTTGCCGCATAAAACTGTCGTGGATACGCTGTTGGAGTTCTGGGTGTTGCATAGGGTGCCTTTAATTTAAATATCTTTGCTCTAGGATAATGCACACGCTGTTACCACTTTCATTCTGTAATAGCTTCCACATGCTCCAATACGAAACCATTCCCGTCACCCCTTTCCAACAAAACTGCTCCGTCGTTTGGTGCGATGAAACTATGCGCGGCGCCATCATCGACCCGGGTGGTGACTTAGACATACTGCTTGATGGGTGCAAGCAACTCGGTGTCACCTTAGAACAAATCTGGATCACGCATGCGCACATCGACCATGCAGGTGGCACAGCAGAATTGGCCCAACGTTTGAAACTTCCGATCATCGGACCACATGAAGGCGACCAATTCTGGATTGATGGTTTGGCGCAAGCGGCAGCGAGCTATGGTTTTCCTCCATCTCGCGCATTCACGCCTACGCGGTGGTTGCATGATGGCGATACCGTCACCTTAGGCAAACACACTTTACAAGTGCGCCACTGCCCTGGCCACACACCAGGCCATGTAGTTTTTTATTCACCCGAAATCAAGCGCGCTTTTGTTGGCGATGTTCTGTTTGCTGGCAGCATTGGCCGCACTGATTTCCCACGCGGTAACCACCAAGACTTGATCGACAGCATTACCCAACGCTTGTGGCCGATGGGGAACGACACAGTGTTTATTCCAGGGCACGGGCCTGAAAGTACGTTTGGTCGTGAGCGTATGAGCAACCCGTATGTGGGTGGCACCTAAAGATTTATCGAACCGCTTTAGCGCGTTCGTAGAGGGGCATCACCTTGGGCAAATTGGCCTGAATTTCATGAATTCGCGAATTGCCTGATGGATGTGTGCTCAACCATTGAGGCGGCGCACCTTTGTTAGCTTCGCTCATTTTTTGCCACAACGATACACCCGACTCGGGGTTGTAGCCAGCGCGAGCGGCGAGCTCCATGCCGACCAAGTCTGCTTCGGTTTCGTCATCTCGGCTGAATTTAAGTGTGAGCAAGTTGGCGCCTTGGCGTGCTACAAAATCTGTCAGATTGGGGTTGATGCCAAATGCCGCTGCTGCGATGGTGCTGCCGATTCTTGCAAGTCCATCCGTTGCTACTGATTTACCCATACGCTCACGCGCATGCTCGCGCAATGCGTGGGCTATTTCATGCCCCATGACCATTGCCACTTCATCGTCAGTGAGCTTGAGTTGGTTCAAGATGCCGGTGTAAAAAACGATCTTGCCCCCAGGCATACAAAACGCATTGATTTGGTTGGATCCAATCAAGTTAACTTCCCACGCCCAGTCTTTGGCGCGCGGGTTCCACTGCAATGCGAATGGAATAAGTTCTTTGGCTATCCGACGCAAACGCTGTACTTGTGGATGATCATCAGGCCCTAATGCGTTTTTACTAGCGGCCTCCTTGAGCATTTGTGCATACTGCTGACGCGCCGACTGCTCCACCTCAGCTGCAGGAACCAAGTTGGCAAATGCAGATTCTTTGCCAACTTCAACGCCTTCGCGCGCGAGCAAAGGGGCGCCTGCCATGACGCAGGCAGATATCAAAACTAAATAAAGCAACGCGCGTTTGAAGTACATATCAATTCCTCTGACCAATTCCCTCAAAATAGGGGCTATGAACGATACAACAAGTCCTGCCTCGTCAACCCCCACCAAACCTAGTTGGCGCGACGCATGGCTTGTCTATTTAGAGCCTGCCTCTTGGCGGATGCTGTTTTTAGGATTTTCTGCAGGCCTGCCATTGTTGCTGGTATTGGGCACTTTGAGTTTTCGCCTACGCGAAGCGGGGATTGACCGCAGCACAATTGGTTTTTTAAGTTGGGTAGGGTTGGTTTACGGCTTTAAATGGGTATGGGCACCTTTAGTAGACCGACTCTCGCTGCCATTACTCACCAAACAACTAGGACGCAGACGCAGTTGGTTGATGTTTGCGCAATGCTTGGTCATAGTCGGCTTGTTAGGCATGGGATGGTCTGATCCACAAAGTAATTTAGAGCCTGTTGTGTGGTGCGCGCTGTTGGTGGCATTTGGATCAGCAACCCAAGACATTGCACTAGATGCATTTCGCATTGAGTCTGCTGACACGCAACACCAAGCCGCTTTAGCGGCCACTTACCAAACAGGGTATCGCTTAGCCATGATTTGGGCCGGTGCAGGCGTGTTGTGGGTCGCGGCGCGTGCTTCTGTTGTGCCGGTCGCTCCTATCGATGCTGCAGCAAGTGTTTATCAGCATCTGGCTTGGCAAACCGCTTACTGGGTGATGGCTGCTTCCATGAGCGTTGGCTTGCTCACTGTGTTGTTTTCTGCAGAGCCTGTAGCCATTGAATTACCTCCTGCGCGTAACGCCAAAGAATGGTTGCAGTCTGCCTTGGTAGAGCCATTTGCCGACTTCATTCGCCGCTACCAATGGCAGGCGGTAATCATCTTGCTATTGATCGCCATCTACCGCATCAGCGATGTAGTGATGGGCATCATGGCCAATCCGTTTTATGTGGATATGGGATACACCAAAGACGAAGTGGCAGCGGTCAGTAAAGTGTTTGGGGTCATCATGACTTTGGTCGGCGCATTCATTGGTGGTGTTTTGTCGATGCGTTTGGGCGTGATGCGCATTTTGATGTTGGGCGCTGTTTTAAGTGCAGCGACCAATTTGCTGTTTGCATGGCTTGCAGGTGTCGGCCACGATTTAACCGCCTTGATTTGGGTGGTCTCTGCCGACAACCTAGCCAGTGGCATCGCCTCTGCGGCGTTTATCGCGTATTTATCGGGGCTCACCAATGTGAACTACTCAGCCACGCAATACGCCTTGTTTAGTTCGATGATGTTGCTCGCACCTAAATGGTTGGCTGGATTCTCTGGTGTGTATGTAGATGCACACGGCTACGCGGAATTTTTTAATAGCACCGCATTGCTTGGTATACCTGTTTTATTACTGGTCTGGCTCGCCGCGCGTCAAAGCAAAGCGTGAACCCGCTCGGCTTGCACGTCTTCTAAACACCGCGTGTGTCCTAACGGGCAAGTGCGTTCGTAACAAGGTGCACAGGCCAATGGCGGTTGGTATTTGGGATCCACGCGCAACCACACCACGCGGGCTTTGTCGTTCAAGGGCGGCGTGTGGTCTGGACTGGATGAACCAAACACCGCCACTTGGGGCACACCCATCGCAGCGGCAACGTGCATCAAACCAGAGTCGTTGCTCACCACACGATACGCAGAGCTGATTAATGCAAAGGCTTGCATCAAATCCGTTTCACCTGCCAAGTTATGGCAGCGACCACTTTGTTTGGCATTGGCCGCAGTTGCGATCTCTGCACAAAATGCACGGTCTTGTGAACCGCCTAACAAGATGATCGGGCTGTCGACCATGCCAGCCAATTCAGCAAAATGTCTGGCAGGCCAACGTTTGGCAGGGCCATATTCAGCGCCTGGCGCAAACACCACATAGCTGTTGCGCGCCAAGGTAGGCAAGTCGGGGCGCTTGGCCAATCGCTCTAGTGCTTCGTCTATCGCTTGCGGTGGCACTTGCAGCACGGGGCGTAAATCACCAGTGAGCTTCATAGGCTGGTTGTTTTGTCCGACCAAGCTCAATGCCGCATACCACTCCACCATCGGAGGGCGCGCTTCTGAGGAAGGGTTTTCAAGCCGATCAGTCAACACGCCGTAACGCGCTTCGCCGGTATAGCCAATCCGCTGTGGGATATTTGCCATCCAAGGTATCAGCGCGCTCTTGAATGAGTTGGGGCACACATAGGCTTTCTCAAAACGCCCACGCAAAGAGCGCGCAAGTATCCACCGCTCGAACAACTGCAATCCGCCGTGTTGAAAAGGCAGCTCCAACACTTCGAACACACTGGGCATGGCGCGATAAACGGGCGCAACAGACGACATCGCCGCGACGGTTAAGCGTTCACCGCGCGCAGCTAGGCGTCGCATCAGGGGTTCTGTCATTACCGCGTCCCCAATCCACTGGGGGGCAATGACTAAGGCTTGTTTAGTGGTGGTTGCCAACGTGTTCGCCGGCTGCAAGTTTAAAAGTAGTGCCGCAATACGGGCACTTGGCTTCGCCAGATTTGGCCACGTCTAAATAGACCTTGGGATGGCTGTTCCACAAAGCCATGTCAGCCTTGGCGCTGGGGCAAAACACGCCGCCATGGCCATTGAGATCTTTGGCTAAAAGCTCGACTGTATTGGTCATGGCTTAAACCTTGGTCAACCAATGGGCGTACTTGGGATTGC
>RFTR01000104.1 GCA_009923345.1 Betaproteobacteria bacterium | reverse complement strand
ATGGCGATAGCGTGTGTGGCAGTGTTAGCCAGGATATTGACCCGTCGTGGTAACCCAGTCGGAGCCATGCTGTTTTCGGGAAGTCGGCAAAAAGCGGATCACATTTTGCCGGCTCGAACAGGTAAAACGCACATATTGCAACTGATGCAAGTTATCCAGCAATGCGAAACGCCAAGCCTTTCGCAAATGACAGACTTACGCCACATGCTTTTACAAATGCACGCCTATTGCAAGAAGCGCTCTACCGTCTTTGTTGTATCAGATTTCATCTCCGATACAGGCTGGGAAAAAGCCCTTGGATCTTTAGCGCATCGACATGAGGTGATTGCGATTCGATTGCAAGATCCGTGGGAGGTGGAATTGCCAGCTATGGGTCTTTTTACAGTGCAAGATTCTGAAACCGGTGAGCAAATCTTGATTGATGCAAACCACAAAGGGCTTCGCGAACGCTACGCGCAACTTGCACAAGAGCGCGAATTAGCGCTCCATAAAACATTTGAGCGCGCACAGGTAGATTGCCTCACCCTCACAACCGATGCTGATTTAGGACAGGTTCTGCTCGATTTCATGTTGAAGCGCAAACAACGCTTGCGCACTACTGCATCGCATCTCAAAGCAGCTTAAAACGAGAACCTCCATGCCATCCCTACATTCGTTTTCGATGATGTGGCCATTTATGTTGTGGGGACTGGCGCTGATTCCCATTGTGGTGGGCAGTTATGTGGCCTTGCGTGGACGCAACCATTGGCCAGCATTTCTGATGTTGCTTGGCTTGATCGTGTTGTTACTAGCTATGACACGCCCGCGTGCCATTTTGCTTTTGCCCTCGCGTTTAGAAACTGTGATGCTGGCGATTGATAGTTCTGGCAGCATGCGTGCAAATGATGTGCAACCCAGCCGAATCGAGTTGGCTCAGGCGGCAGCAAAAGCCATCGTGCAAGAACAACCTGCTTTTGTGAAATTAGGCGTGGTCAGCGTTGCAGGAACAGCCGCATTGGTTCAAGCACCCACTGACAAACGTGAAGACCTCAAACGTGCCATCGATAACTTGCCACTTCAACGCGGTTCCGCTCTGGGTTCTGGCATCGTCATTGCGTTGGCCAGCATGTTGCCCAACGCAGGACTCGATGTAGACAAGTTAATCAATCCTGAAGAATCTGCGCCTGCTGCTAACAACCCCAGTAATACCAAACCCAACACAGCGGCCACTCCCAAAGTCAAACTTGAACCTGGAAGCAACACGTCTGCTGTCATTGTGTTGATGTCAGATGGACAAAGCAATATGGGGCCAGATACGATCCAAATGGCGCGCGTCGCAGCTGATTTAGGGGTTCGCATATTCACGATCGGATTTGGCACACCAGAGGGCACTGTGCTTCATGCGCATGGCGTATCGGTTCGGGTCAAACTTGACGAAGCACCGCTAAAAAGAATTGCCGAGATCACGCATGGTGAATATTTCAGAGCTGCTTCCACAACAGAAATTAATAAGATTTACCAATCTCTGGGTATGCGCATCGTGATGCAAAAGCACCAGTTAGCAGAGGTCACCGCTATTTTGCTCACGCTGGGAATGGGATTGGTTCTTGTTGCTGCGGCTTGGTCTGTGGCGAGGACCGGCCGCGTGCTCTAGCGGAGTATCTATTTAAATATCTACAGTCTTGCCAATATGGTGACGGCTGACAAAATTCCAGCGGCCTAAAAAACAACTGGCCACATAAAAGGCCACGCCCCACAAAATGGTTAACAACATGGGGTTCATCCAATTTCCATCAAACGCGTCAAACATACAGGCCTTGATTCCCATGATGACCCAAGTCATTGGTAAAAATGGACTAATTTGGGCATATAAAGTGCCACTGAGTTCAACAGGCATCACGCCACCCGAGGCGGACACTTGAAAAGCAAGCAAGAGCATTGCCAGTATTTTTCCTACGTCGCCCAATGTCTTGATCAGGAAAAAAACAATACCCAAAAAAGTGAATGAGGCGATCACCAACATACAAGCCAATAAAAATGGGTGTTTGATCGTGATACCCATGACAAACCAAATGATTAGCAAAATTAATAATGCTTGCGCCATAGCAACACCTGCAGGAATAGTTGCCTTGCCAAAACACTGGGACCACAGAGAAAAGTTTCTAGCGTAATCAGGTAACTCGCGCAAACGAATCAAAAATACTGCAATACCTGCTCCCAACCAAAGTGCGATCGAAATAATATTGGGTGCAAAACCACTGCCATAGTTGTCAACTGGTGCGACGATTTCCACTTTGGGAGTTACTGAATGTGCAAGACCCTCAGCACTCCCCTCGATAGAGGCAGAGTTAGTTGGCAGTTCATTGGCGATTAGGTCGATTCCACTGTATAAATAGTTCGCACCTTCTTTGATGCGCTGCAGGCCCACCTGTAACTGCCCAGTGGTTTTTCCAAGTTCGGCAGAGCCATTGCGCAACTGCTCTAACTGATTTTCTTCCGGTATCTTGGCGGTCATGGTTTTAAGACTCGCACGCAAATCTCGGACGCCAAAAGCCAGCTCGCGAACTTTGGTGCTCAAAGTAGCAGCACCTTGACTTAGCTTTTCTTGCCCTTGCTGAGCTTGCGCGATACCTTCATCTAATTGGCCAACACTGACTACAAATTTATCCAAACCTTCAGAGGCGCTGCTTGGAAAGAAGACACTAGAAGATGCGTCATTTTTAAAAGCGGATGCGCTTTTGACTATGCGCTGACTACCATTGCGCAAATCTAGCAGACCTTTTTCTAATTCCACATGCCCTGCGGCAAGAGTTTCAGCGCCAATGCGAAGGCCTCGTACGCTTTCAACGGGTGGTAATCCACTCTCGATTGCACGAACTCCGTTACCTAATTGGCTCGTGCCATCAGCAAGCTTAATGACGCCCTCTTGAAGGCGAGCAGCGCCCTTTTGTACATTGGCACTTCCATTAGCAGCCAAAGTGCTACCGCTGGCTAATTCTTTTGCGCCAGCACGCAATTGGCCAAAAGCCTCTCTCAATCGCTCCACATTTTGCTGGGAACCTACACTGCTAGAAATTACCAAAGCCCATCTTTGTTCGTTGAGCGCTCTATTAACATCCTCGCCTAGTTCTTTTGCGAACTGGGTTGCCAAGATAGCGCTTTCGTAGTTATTACCTGCGGATGTATAGACAACTAATGTGCCGATGCCAGACTCTAATCCTGGCACAGCATTGGCACTGAAGTCTTTGGGAATAATGACTGCAAACGCCAAATCACCTTTTTTTACCAAAGTTTTGGCTTGATCTTCGCTCTCAATATCCACATACCCAAAAGCATGTTGCGATTTAAGTTGGTCTACTAGGTTAAAACCAATATTGAATGTACTGTCTTTGTAATTGACGCCATCATCCAAATTAACCAAACCAACTGGAAGTGCTACAGATTGAGACCTTGGGTCCCAAATGCTTGAGAGGTAGATCAAAGCATAAACCGAGGGAATAAAAGCAACTATCAATGCGGCTAAGCGCATCTTGCTATATCGCTTGAAGCCACGCAATTCGAATAAGATAATAAGCCTAGATTGTCGAACCCAGAGCGATAAGTAATTTGTAGTCAATTTTGTTCAGTTAGTTTTTTTAATTTTATGCTTTAGAAAGAAATGATGTTCAAACACCTATCTGTGCTCATTTGCGCCCTAGTCACCACGCTTTCAGTATCTGCGCAATCATGGCCTACGCGTCCTATCAAGCTAGTAGTTCCGTTTCCTCCTGGTGGTCTGATCGACAACATGGCGAGGCTTGTCAGCAGTAAGTTATCGCAAGAACTAGGTCAACCCATTGTTATAGAAAACAAACCCGGCGCGGGCGGCAATATTGGAGCCTCTGACGTTGCGAAGGCAACGCCAGATGGTTACACCTTGCTCATGGCCTCGCCACCGTTGACCATCAGCCCCGCTTTGTATTCCAAGTTGCCCTACAAACCAGAAAGCCTGTCACCCATTGGTCTATTAGGTAGGGTTCCCAATGTATTGGTTGTATCGCCAGATTCAGGCATTCAATCATTGGCTGAGTTAACGGCTAAAGCCAAAAGTCAGCCCGGACATCTGAACTATGCGTCGAATGGTCAGGGCACATCGTTGCATTTGAGTGCGGAGCTCTACAAAAGCTCGGCAAACGTTTTTATTACACATATACCGTATCGCGGTGCTGCTGCCGGTCTCACCGGAGTCATTGCAGGCGAGGTCAATTTGATGTTTGACAACCTGCCCTCTGCTCTAGGGCTGATACAAAGCGGCAAGCTGCGTGCACTCGCTGTCACCACGCAACAGCGCAGCAATGCTTTGCCCCAAGTGCCGACTATGGAAGAAGCGGGCGTCAAAGGCTATCAGGTGAGCGCATGGTTCGGCTTAGCAGCGCCAACAGGCCTACCTGCCAACGTACAAACGCGTTTGGAGCAAGCTTTACAAACTGTGGCCCAGCAAGCAGATACCAAAGCCAGCATGGTCAAAGTGGGGGCTGAACCCACTTGGCTCAACGCTCAGGCGATGACGCAATTTATGCAGGCTGATTACGCACAATGGAAAAAAGTTGCGCAGTACGCCAAGATCACTTTGGATTAATTGTTTTTATAAAACTGAAAGCCAACCGCCATCCACATAAATGATTTGGCCATTCACATAATTCGAGGCCTCAGACGCTAGATAGATAGCGGTACCAACTAACTCATCGGGTTTTCCCCAGCGCTGGGCTGGATTGCTACTTTTTACCCACGCGTCGAACTGTGCGTTTTCCATCAGTGGCTTGTTCATATCGGTCATGATGTAACCGGGCCCAATAGAGTTAGCTTGGATATTGAATTGCGCCCATTCCGCTGCCATTGCGCGCGACAACATTTTGATGCCGCCTTTTGCGACAGTGTATGGGGCAATCGTGGGACGCGCAGCTTGGCTCGTGAGCGAACCAATATTGATGATCTTGCCGCCCTTGCCTCTTGCAATCATGCGTTTAGCAGCCTCACGCCCCACAATGAATGCTGCGGTGATATTGGTGTCCATCACGCGATGCCAATCTTTCAGCGACAACTCCACCATGGGTTGGCGGTGTTGAATTCCCGCGTTGTTGATCAAAATATCGATTGCCACACCCGCTTTGTCGAATCCATCAAATGCGCTGAGCACTTGGTCTTCTTGTGCGACATCAAAAGCAGCGCTGCTAACTTGTAGGCCCTTGGCCTTAAGTTGTTCCACCACCGCGTCTACCGAATCGCGTTGGCGACTGTTAACGATCACGTGCGCCCCAGCTGCGGCTAGCCCCTCAGCCATTGCCAAACCAATACCGCGCGCAGATCCAGTAATAAGTGCTGTTTTGCCAGTGAGTGTAAAAAGTGACATAGATGGACGAAACCTTATGAAGCTAATAGGAATAGCCTGATATCCTACGACAGCGTTTAAGGCAAGTAGAGGGGGAAGAAATTATGAACAAAGACATGGCAGAAACACTGATACATACAAATGCCGGCACCCGCATGGGAAATTTGATGCGTCGCTATTGGGTGCCTGCATTGATGTCCAACGAAATTGCTGAACCAGACGGCCCGCAAGTCAAAGTGCAATTACTCGGTGAAAAATTATTAGCTTTTCGTAATACTGACGGCAAAGCTTGTTTGATCAGTGAGTTTTGTTCGCACCGCGGTGTGTCTTTGTTTTTTGGACGCAATGAAGAAAATGGTATTCGTTGCGCCTACCACGGACTGAAGTTTGATGGTGATGGTAAGTGCGTAGAAGTACCAGCCGCACCCAAAGCCTGTGAACACATGCATATCAAAGGCTACCCCTGCGTAGAACGTGGCGGCATTGTCTGGGCCTACATGGGGCCTGCAGATAAAAAGCCTGAGCCACCCGAATTGGAATGGTGCAACTTACCTGCGAGCCATGTTTTCGTTTCTAAACGTATCCAATACTCCAACTATCTACAAGCGATGGAAGGTGGCATAGACACCAGCCACGTGTCATTTGTGCATCGCTATGAAGTTGACAACGACCCAATGCACAAAGGTGTCAAAGCCCTAGACTACATCAAGGCAGACGGCAATGTGGTGTTCGAAATCGAGAAAAATAATTTTGGCCTGACTTTATTTGGCAGACGCAATGGCGATGCAGACACTTATTACTGGCGCATCACCCAATGGCTTTTCCCTTGGTTCACCCTTATCCCTCCTTTTGGCCACCACGCTTTGGGCGGACATATTTGGGTACCGATCGATGACCACAGTTGCTGGGCGTGGAGCATGAACTGGCAACCCCATCAACCACTCTCCGATGAAGAACGCGGCGCGATGGAAGCTGGCCTTGGTATCCATGTGGAATATGAAGCACCCGGCAGCTTTGTTCCCAAATCCAACTACAAGAACGATTACCTGATGGACCGCCAAGCGCAAAAAGAAAAGCGCGCGTATAGCGGCGTGTTTGGGTTTTCAGCCCAAGACTATTCTTTGCAAGAAAGTATGGGCTCCATCCAAAACCATGCTGAGGAGAAATTACTTCCTACAGACAAAGCCATTGTGATGGCACGCCGCATGTTGCATGAAGCAGCCGTTGGATTAGAAAAAGGTACGGAGCCTCCTGCACTTGACGCCAAAGAACAACGGGTCAGGGCTGCTGGTGTTCTTTTAAAACGCGATATAGACCCCGTAGCTTGGGCACAAGAAAACTTATCGGATGGCCTGGACCAACCGCTTTTTTCTATTTAACAATCTACTCTTAAGCCACCAACGGCAACGATGCCCAGTCTGTGGTGTAGTTCGGTGATTTACTCTCTTGCCGCATCTTCCATTGGTTAAAAGCGCCTTGGGTGGAGATCTTCACAAAGCCACGCCCAAAACGTTTATTCAAAGCGTCTACGGCGTTCATGAGATTTGCGGAAGGTGCTTGGCTCGGTTCTAGCCAATCACTTTGCAGATGCGTGATGGGTGTGATTTCGCTCAACATGATGCCCGCTTTTTTATAGGCATAGCCTGGCTTGAACATCCGCCCTACCAAATAGTCAGCCCATCGATTCACAACCAAGCTGTCATTGGTGGGCTGAGGCAGAGGCACTGACAAAGAAGGCATGTATTGCGCTTGGTCACGGCGAAACCGATT
>RFTR01000103.1 GCA_009923345.1 Betaproteobacteria bacterium | reverse complement strand
TCAATGTCGCGTCTGTGCATGGTTTAGTCGCTTCGGCCCAAAAGTCAGCCTATGTGGCCGCCAAACACGGAATCGTGGGATTGACCAAAGTCACTGCACTAGAAACTGCTAAGACAGGCGTGACCTGCAACGCGATATGTCCTGGATGGGTGCTGACCCCATTGGTTCAAAAACAAGTCGACGCCAAAGCAGCTGAATTAAAAATTTCTAATGATGAAGCCACCAAACTCTTACTCGGCGAAAAAGAGCCCTCTATGCAATTCACAACTCCGCAAGAACTTGGCGCGTTGGCAGTCTTTATGTGCTCCAAAGCTGCAGACAATGTGCGTGGTGTTGCGTGGAATATGGACGGCGGCTGGGCTGCGCAGTAATAATTAAATACTAAATTAATTAATTTTTAACCTATAATTAACTATAAAGGTAAAACAAATGTTAACTTAGCGGAATGAAACGCACCTCCCCCACCAAAGAAACTTCTAAGTTCGCAGACCGCCTTCGATCCGCCCTAAAAGAAGCAGGTATTCGCCCCTCGGCCACCGTCGTGGCTAACGAATTCAATTTACGTTACTGGGGTGAAGGCATCACCTCCCACGCTGCGCGTAACTGGTTAATGGGAGTTTCTGTTCCCAAGCAAGACAAATTACTGATCTTGTGCAAATGGCTCAAAATTTCACCAGAGGGTTTGCTTTTTGGCACACCGCCCTCTAAGTCGCTTGATAAAAATATTGCTGAAGACAAAGTCAATCTCATTGACCAGCAACTCATCGTTAAATATTTATTGCTTAAATGCGAGCAAAAACGCATCGTTCGCGAGATAGTAGACGGCCTAGTAGCCCTGCATCCTAAAAATCAATAAATCAGCACTACAGCTCTGGCTTCCATACTCAAGCCCTCGCCTACAGGACCCATTTTTTCGGCAGTTTTGGCTTTTACATTCACCTGTTGCGCACTAATGTCTAAAGCTTGGGCGATCCTCTCGCACATGGCAGGAATAAAACCAGCTAGCTTAGGCGCTTGCGCAATCACAGTCGCATCAATATTGCCAACTTGATGCCCATTAGCTTTTAATAATTGCCCTACTTTTTGCAAAAGAAGCCAAGAATCAGCGCCCTTAAATTGCGCATCGGAATCAGGAAAGTGCCGACCAATATCACCTAGCGCAGCAGCGCCAAGCAAAGCGTCTGTAATCGCGTGCAGCAATACATCTGCATCTGAATGTCCTAATAAACCGTGTATATGGGGAATATTCACGCCGCCAATGACAAGTGGGCGTCCAGTCACCAGCGCATGCGTATCCCAGCCCTCACCTATTCGAAATTTAGCGTGTTCCATGCAAATGGTTGTTTCTCATGTGAAAAATAGCTTCTGCTAGCGCAAAGTCTTGCGGATAAGTCACTTTGAAATTATGGCTATCACTAGCCACCAGTAAAGGATGGAACCCCATAGATTCCATAGCAGACGATTCGTCGGTCACCGATGAACCCGCTTGCTCAATGGCAAGCTTTAATGGGCCGATTCGAAACATTTGTGGTGTTTGGGCTAGCCATTTATCAACGCGTGTCACCGTACTGACTACGCGATTATGGTCTGCGGACTTCAAGGTATCGGCCAAAGGTTGCGCCAAAAGTCCGCCTACGGGGTCTGAGGTGACAGCGTCTATCAAACCATCAATTTGTTGCTGTGTGATTAAACAGCGTGCAGCGTCATGCACTAAAACCCAGTCTTCCGATTTGGCTCCGTGCACCATTAAGGCGTTCAGGCCAGCCAACACACTGTCTGAACGTTGCGCACCACCAACTCCTGCGACTTGAAAGTTATCAAGGCCATGTTTTTGAAGTAAATCAGTCATAACGATGTCATCGGGGGCTACAACAACCAAACCTTGCTTGATGCGTGCCACAGCATGGAACGCACGCAAGGTATGGATCACCATAGGCAGTCCAGCAATGTCGCGATATTGCTTAGGCTGCGTGGAACCTGCACGCGCACCACTACCCGCGCAAGGAATCAATGCATACATCTGATGCTTTGTTACTGGGGGGTGAGACATGTTGTCATTCTAGAATCAACCCAATGCACCTGCCTTCTTTGAGTACCGGCAAACGATTTGCCATTGATCGCCCTATTGGCTCGGCCGATGCGCTATGGCTTGCAAAATTGGGCGCACAAGAAAAAACTAAAAAAACCCAAGTCGCTATCGTCACAGCAGACGCTGCGGATGCACACCGTCTGCAAGACGAAATAACTTTCTTCGCGCCAGAAGTGCGTTGTGTGCTGTTTCCTGATTGGGAAACTCTGCCTTACGACAGTTTTTCACCACACCAAGATTTGATCAGCGAACGCTTAGCGACTCTTTGGCGAATTTCTCAGGGCGATGCAGATGTCATTTTGATTCCTGCAACCACTGCGCTTTACCGACTTGCGCCGCCGTCTTTCTTGGCGGGCTACACATTTGAATTCAAGGTCAAACAATCACTCAATGAGGCCAAGTTCAAAGAGCAACTGAGTTTGGCTGGCTACAGCCATGTCACCCAAGTTGTCAGCCCTGGTGAATATGCGGTGCGTGGTGGATTGATCGATTTATTCCCCATGGGTTCTTTGGTTCCCTACCGCGTCGATTTGTTCGACAACGAAATTGACTCCATCCGTACCTTTGACCCTGACAGCCAACGCAGTTTGTACCCTGTCCCTGAAGTACGGTTGCTTCCTGGGCGTGAGTTCCCCATGGACCAAGATGCGCGCGCGCTTTTTCGCAAGCGTTGGCGTGAGTTGTTGGAAGGCGACCCGACCAAAAGTCGTATCTACAAAGATATTGGAAATGGCGTTGCAACTGCAGGCATTGAATATTACTTGCCCTTGTTCTTTGAAGAAACAGCTACCGTTTTCAATTACCTCAGCCCATCCGCCATCGTGGTGCTGCATGGCGAGTTAGAACCTGTTTTTCAACGCTTTTGGCAAGACACGCAAGAACGTTACCGGTTGGTACAAGGCGACCCCGAAAGACCTGCGCTATCTCCGACCAGTTTGTTTTTAAGCTCGGAACAGTTTTTTGCAACGGCGAACCAGCACGCGCAACTTGCACTGCGCCCATACAACGCCGCGGGTAGTGAAAACACCTTCGCCCAATTACTTCCAGATTTGATGGTTATGCGGGGCGCAACCGATCCGCTGGAGCGTCTAGAGCAGTACGCCAAAAACACAGCCCATCGATTACTCATCTTGGCGGAAAGCGATGGACGTCGCGAAAGCCTTTTAGATTTCTTGAGAGCCAGCGAACTCAGCCCTGTTGTCTTCGACTCCTTACAAGACTTCGAAAAATCCCAAGAAAAAATCGGTATTGCGACTTCCCATCTCCAGGTGGGGTTTAGCTGGCTAGAGACCGGCATCGACTTCATCACAGAAACAGAACTGTTCGCCATCGCACCCGCTGCGCGCAGGAGAAAAAAACAAGAACAGGTTAGCGATGTTGAAGCCCTGATCAAAGATTTATCAGAACTCAATGTCGGCGACCCAGTCGTTCACAACGCCCATGGCATCGGCCGGTACCGTGGCTTGATCAATATGGATTTAGGTGAAAAAACGGAAGAAGGTCTTCCCGCTTTACAAGAGTTCTTGCACTTGGAATACGCCGACCAAGCTGTGTTGTATGTGCCCGTCAGTCAATTACATTTGATCGGTCGCTACACAGGCGTGAGCGCTGACGAAGCGCCTTTGCACAAACTGGGCTCAGCCCAATGGGACAAGGCCAAACGTCGTGCAGCGGAGCAAGTGCGTGATGCCGCAGCCGAGCTACTCAATATTTACGCAAGACGTGCAGCGAGGGTTGGACACCCGTTTCGCTACTCACCGCAAGACTACGAAACCTTCTCCAACGATTTTGGGTTTGACGAAACTGCTGACCAACGCGCCGCGATTCATGCGGTAATCCAAGACATGATCAGTCCACGGCCTATGGACCGGTTGGTTTGCGGAGACGTGGGTTTTGGCAAAACCGAAGTGGCACTGCGCGCAGCTTTTGTGGCGGTCACTGGCGGCAAACAGGTGGCATTTTTAGCGCCAACCACATTGCTGGCTGAACAACACTTTCAAACACTGACAGACCGTTTTAGCAAGTGGCCTATCAAAATTGCAGAGATGAGTCGTTTTCGCTCTGCCAAAGAAATTACTTTGGCCGCCAAAGGATTGGCCGATGGGCAAATTGATATCGTGGTGGGCACGCACAAACTTCTGAGCGAGAGCGTCAAGTTCAAAGACTTAGGGCTTTTGATCATCGACGAAGAGCATCGATTTGGTGTGCGCCATAAAGAGACAATGAAAGCCATTCGAGCGGAAGTCGATGTATTGACCCTCACCGCGACCCCCATCCCCCGTACTTTAGGCATGGCACTAGAAGGATTGCGCGACCTCAGCGTCATCGCCACAGCACCACAAAGGCGCTTGGCTATCAAAACATTTGTACGTACAGAAGGCAACGGCGTCATACGTGAAGCAGTTTTGCGCGAACTCAAACGCGGTGGACAGTGTTACTTCTTGCACAACGAGGTCGACACCATTGAGAACCGTCGCGCGCGCTTAGAAGAACTTTTACCTGAAGCCCGTATTGCCATCGCCCACGGGCAAATGCCAGAACGCGAATTGGAGCGCGTGATGCGAGACTTCGTCGCGCAGCGCTACAACGTATTGCTTTGCTCAACCATCATTGAAACAGGTATCGACGTGCCAACGGCCAACACCATCATCATGAGCCGAGCTGACAAATTTGGTTTGGCACAACTACACCAATTACGAGGCCGCGTAGGACGCAGCCACCACCAAGCCTATGCATACTTGATGGTGCCTGACATTGAATCGCTCACCAAACAAGCTACGCAAAGACTGGACGCCATTCAACAAATGGAAGAACTGGGCTCTGGTTTTTACTTGGCCATGCACGACCTTGAGATTCGAGGTGCAGGCGAAGTTTTGGGCGAGAGCCAAAGCGGCAATATGTTGGAGGTCGGTTTTCAGCTCTACAACGAGATGTTGAGCGAAGCGGTTCGGGCATTGAGGAATGGTGAAGAACCAGACCTATTAAGCCCGTTTAGCGCGACTACTGAGGTGAATCTCCATGCACCAGCTCTTCTACCCAACGACTATTGCGGCGATGTGCATTTGAGACTGTCCTTCTATAAAAAATTAGCGATCGCCAAAACATCTGACCAAATTGATGGCTTGCTAGAGGAATTGGTGGATCGTTTTGGTAAATTGCCAACTCAAGCCCAAACCTTAATTGATGTGCATCGTTTACGTGTGAAAGCCCGTGACTATGGCGTGACAAAGGTAGATGCGACGCCGCATGTGACCATCATTAGTTTCAAACCCAATCCGCCATTTGACGCCATGCGCATCATCGAGTTGGTGCAAAAAAACAAACACATCAAGTTGGCGGGTAATGACCGGCTTCGCATCGAGCGTGAACTTCCAGAACCCATGGCCAGAGCCAAGATGGTGCAAGATATTTTGCGGGCTTTGGGGACACCTATAACCCCATCTAAAACAGCACCCACTGCTTCGGTGGCCTAGATAATTTAGGGCAATCGTTACTTTTACAAATCTCATGGCACAACAAGAATTTGCCCCAGGTCTTTTTATTCAAGGCATTGCATCGCCGCTTACATTGCACGATTTCAAACTCATTGCGTTTGATATGGATTCAACCCTGATCAATATCGAATGTATTGATGAAATAGCCGATGCGGCAGGACGCAAAGCAGAAGTCAGCACCATTACGGAGGCCGCTATGCGGGGTGAAATCACGGATTTCAAAGACAGTTTGCGCAAACGCGTGGCATTGCTCAAAGGCGTGCCCCAAGAAGCTTTAGATGATGTCTTTACCAAGCGCTTGCGGCTGAACCCTGGCGCTAAAGAATTAGTAGAAACATGTAAGCAACACGGCATGAAAGTATTACTAGTTAGCGGGGGTTTTACTTTTTTTGCGGACCGTGTAGGACACATACTCAACATTGACTTCACCCGCAGCAATGTTCTTGAAATTACAAATGGATACCTCACGGGTCGTTTAGTCGATCAACCCTGGGGTGATATCTGCGACGGTGCAGAGAAGCGAAAAAAACTTCTTGAAACTTGTGCTGAATTGGGCATCTCGCCTAAACAAAGCATCGCTATGGGAGATGGCGCGAATGACTTACTAATGATGGGCGTTGCAGGACTCTCTGTGGCTTACCACGCCAAGCCCAAAGTACGCGAACAAGCCATGGTGTCTATCCAAGAAGGCGGGCTAGATCGCTTGCTAGAAATCGTTAAAACTTAAAAAGCACCAATTTATAAGTTGGCCATTACAAATTTTGTAGGCTTACAGTTTTTAATCAGCTAGATACTTAACGCAAAGCCTGATAAATAGTTTGCGCAAGTTCTAAAGAAATACCTTCCACGCTGCAGAGGTCTTGCACGCTGGCTTGCGCTACGCCGCGCGCACCGCCAAAACGTTGTAACAACTTGGCGCGCTTCTTAGGTCCTATGCCAGCAATCTCTTCTAAGGTGCTGCCACCAACACGCACCTTGGCACGTGCCGCACGCATGCCAGTAATGGCAAAGCGATGCGCCTCATCGCGAATCTGGGCAATCAACATCAAAGCTGCTGAATCGCGGCCTAGATAGACTTTTTCACGGCCATCGGCAAAGACCAACTCTTCTAGACCCACCTTACGTCCCTCGCCTTTTTCTACACCCACAATCCGCGACACATCCAACCCAAGCCCTTCAAACACTTCGCGCGCCATCGAAACTTGGCCTTTGCCTCCGTCAATCAACACCAGATCGGGTAACTTACCTTCTCCTGCGCGCACCGCTTCAGCGAGTTTGCTGTAACGGCGCTCCAGCACTTGGCGCATGGCGGCATAGTCATCACCGGGTGTGATGCCGTCGATGTTGTAGCGACGGTATTCACTGCTTTGCATTTTGTGGTGGTGAAACACCACACAAGATGCTTGGGTCGACTCACCCGCCGTGTGCGAAATGTCGAAACATTCCACCCGAAACACATCCAGGTTGTCGACATCTAAATCTAAGGCATCGACCAAAGAGCGCGTCCGCGCTTGTTGCGAACCTTCTTCAGCTAACAGTCGAGCGAGTTGGATATCGGCATTTTGTTGCGCCATTTCCAACCACACCTTGCGCTGTTCACGGGGGTTGTGGAGTGCGTTGATCTTGATTCC
>RFTR01000102.1 GCA_009923345.1 Betaproteobacteria bacterium | reverse complement strand
CCCAGAATGCGCACACCCAAGCCAGGCCCAGGGAACGGATGGCGGTAGACCATTTCATGCGGCAGTCCAAGCGCCACACCTAACTCGCGCACCTCGTCTTTGAAGAGATCGCGCAGGGGCTCGAGCAACTTCAAACCCAATTGCTCAGGCAATCCACCCACGTTGTGGTGGCTTTTAATGGTGACCGCCTTTTTACTCTTCGCGCCACCCGACTCAATCACATCTGGATAAATCGTGCCTTGGGCTAAGAAGGTCGCACCTTTGTGGCCACCATCACCTGCCTTGAGTTTGGCAGCTTGCTCTTTGAACACGTCAACAAACAAACCACCAATGATTTTGCGTTTGGCTTCTGGGTCACTTACACCAGCCAATTTGCCTAAAAAGAGATCGCTCACATCCACACGAATAACTTTTGCATGGAGTTTGCCGACAAACATCTCCATGACCAAATCGCCTTCGTTCAAACGCAACAAGCCGTGGTCAACAAACACACACGTCAATTGGTCGCCAATTGCGCGGTGTATCAAAGCGGCCGCAACAGACGAATCAACTCCACCTGATAAACCTAAGATAACTTCTTCGTCTCCCACTTGCTGGCGAATCAATTCAACCGCTTCAGCCACGTGGTCACGCATCACCCAATCTGGTTTCGCACCACAAATATCGCGAACAAAGCGATTGAGCATGGCTTGGCCTTGCACCGTGTGCGTCACCTCTGGGTGAAACTGCACTGCATAAAACTTACGCGCTTCATCTGCCATGCCTGCGATGGGGCAACTAGGCGTACTGGCCATCACTTTGAAACCTGATGGCAGTTCGGTCACCTTATCGCCATGGCTCATCCATACCTTGAGCATGCCATGGCCTTCGGCGGTTGTGAAGTCTGCAATGTCTTTGAGAAACGCCGTGTGTCCATGGGCGCGCACTTCAGCGTAACCAAATTCACGGGTTTGCCCACTTTCTACTTTTCCGCCGAGTTGCTGCGCCATGGTTTGCATGCCATAGCAAATGCCCAGAACTGGAATTCCCAACTGAAAGACGACATCAGGTGCGTTGTCAGTGGTTTCTTCGTACACGCTGGCGTGGCTGCCAGACAAAATGACGCCTTTTAAATTGCCGTCAGCTGCATATGAACGCACCCATTCTTCGCTGACATCACAGGGATGCACTTCGCAGTAAACATGGGCCTCGCGCACGCGGCGGGCGATGAGCTGGGTGACTTGCGAACCGAAGTCAAGAATGAGAATTTTGTGGTGTGACATCAATAAAAAAGGGCCTTAAGTGGCCTTGGCGTATTGTCTCAAAAAACAAAACCGCCCCTCAGGGCGGTTTGTGACGCGATGAAAGCTGTATTTGGGGCTATTCAGCGCGATAGTTAGGCGCTTCTTTGGTGATTTGCACGTCATGCACATGGCTTTCGCGGATGCCTGCCGTGGTTATCTCAACAAATTCAGCCTTGTTTTTCATGTCGTCGATGGTGGCGCAACCGCAATAGCCCATGCTCGCGCGAATACCACCTGCCATTTGGTAAACGATGCTGATCATCGAACCCTTGTAAGGCACACGTCCTTCAATGCCCTCGGGTACGAGTTTGTCTGCATTGGGGTTACCCGTGCTCGACTCTTGGAAATATCGGTCAGCACTGCCTTGTTGCATTGCGCCAATGGAGCCCATGCCACGGTAACTCTTGTAACTTCGTCCTTGGTAAAGGATGACTTCCCCAGGTGCTTCTTCTGTACCTGCGAACATGCCTCCCATCATCACGCTAGACGCACCTGCAGCCAGTGCCTTGGCGATATCACCGCTGTAACGAATACCGCCATCTGCAATCAAGGGCACACCTGTACCTTGCAAAGCTGTGGCCACGCTATCAATCGCCATGATTTGAGGAACTCCAACGCCCGCCACGATACGTGTGGTGCAAATAGAGCCGGGGCCAATGCCTACTTTCACGGCATCCGCTCCCGCTTTAACCAAAGCCAAAGCTGCAGCACCCGTTGCAATGTTTCCTCCCACTACATCGATGTGCGGATAATTTTGTTTGGCCCATTTGACACGTTCAAGCACACCCAAGCTGTGCCCATGCGCGGTGTCGACCACGATGGCGTCGACCCCAGCTTTGACCAAGGCTTCGACACGCTCTTCAGTGCCCTCGCCTACACCTACGGCAGCGCCCACACGCAAACGACCAGTAGCATCACGCGCAGCATTGGGGAAACTGGTTTGCTTGGTAATGTCTTTAACGGTAATGAGCCCTTTGAGTTCAAACGCATCATTGATCACCAGCAAACGCTCGAGTTTGTGTTTGTTCAACAAAGCTTTGGCTTGTTCTGGCGTTGTGCCCTCGGGCACTGTCACCAAGCGCTCGCGTGGTGTCATGATCTCTTTGATCTGCACATCGTAACGGTTCTCAAAGCGCAAATCACGGTTTGTCACGATGCCAACAACTTTGCCTCCCTCGCAAACTGGAAAGCCTGAGATGCCTAACTCTTGAGATAAAACCATTACCTGACGCACCGTGTGGTTCGGAGTGATGATGACTGGATCGAGCAACACACCGCTCTCGTAACGCTTCACCTTAGCGACTTCTGCAGCTTGCTCGGCAGCCGTGAGGTTTTTATGCACGATACCCATGCCACCCTCTTGGGCAATTGCAATGGCTAAACGCGATTCGGTCACGGTGTCCATGGCCGCAGAAACCAATGGCAGGTTCAGTGCAATATTGCGAGAAAAGATGGTGGAGAGGGAAGTGTCCTTAGGCAGGACTTGTGAATAGGCGGGCACCAGCAACACGTCGTCGAAGGTGAGGGCTTTGCCGAGAAGGCGCATGGGAGAGCTCCAAAGATTTGCATTTTAAGTGCGCACCCATTAACGCTGTATACAAATTGTCAAGAACGTTTAACCAACGGCAAATTCAATAACAAGTTTTGGGGTTTCAATTTAAGTCGTTGATCTGCGTCCATGGCCATAGCCAAATAAACGGGCTTACCTCGAATTTGGGCAGACATATCGTTTGGGTCTAAAGAATGCAAAGAGAACAAGCACAGCATGCTCTCCATTCTGTCGGTATCAACCTCTTCACCTTGGTACAGCGCGTTCAATACACCGCTGGCTTGCGCATCTAAACCCACATGCCAGACCCATTGGTCATCGTCAATATCTTTTTCGGTTTGTATGCGCACAGATACACCCAAGAAGTGCTTAATCCACTTAACCATGACATCGCATAGAGCGTCTAAGGCAGGTTGCCCATGGTTGAGCTGCACGGCCCAATCGAAGCTCTCGCTGCGAGACCAATATTCGTCAGCTGATTCTGGTTGCAGCACATCGAGGTCTACGCTTTTGAGTTTGATTCCACCCTTTTGTAGCAAATCACCTAAGGTGCCAAAACTACTTTGCGTCGCGAGGCGCTGCACTGTTTCTTCATCAGCCGCCATCACAACGCCATCCTCTAGCACAGTTATTTTTTGCGTACGAAAAAACATCTCAGCGATTCGCACTTGCATGGCCGTTGCTTCATCTTTAAGAATATGACGCAACAAGATTTGACTAATTTGATGCACCAACAATGGCGGAACATCGACGCCACTTCCTTGGAAAAGCGCTAAATAACTTGCCTCCAAAGTCGGATGGGCCAAAATGCGCTGCCTAAAACGTAGCCACACCGCATAGTTGTCACGCGCATCCGCATCTAGCAAAGCCCCGAGTTGGTCGGGCATAATTTCACTGCGTGGGTTCTCTAACAAATATTGATGAAGTCCAATTTCAGCAGCACAGGATGTCTCCATCGGCGCGAGCTCTGGTCGCTCTAATAGAAAACGTAAAAAGTCATCCGTCACCACCAAATGGCCAGCCGTATTGGTTTCTAGAAATGTATAGCCACAGAGGGGCCAGTAATTGTGTGACATTCAATAGCCTGGTTTAGCGCCTTTGCGTCGCGTGGCAAACAAGCCAGCGGCACGAGACCCTTGTTTTTGAAAACGCTCTCTTCTAGCGACTTTAGGATCAACTTTGAGAGGTCGATAAATTTCTAGGCGATCTTCGTCGCGCAGTAAATATTCATGCGTGACAGGACGTCCCCACACACCAAGCGTCCATTTTTCATCGTGTATCGAGACATTACTGGGAAAGTTTTCAAATAATTGACAAGCCAAAAGCGCGTCGTTAACCGTACTTAGAGTTGGCAACTCCAACAGATGCTCAGACACCTCTCGCGGATGGCTTGAATGCACCACTGTAATACGCAACAGATTAGAAGCCATCAAACGTAGACTTTTTCTGCGCGTTGCACAAACGCATCGATCAAGGTCGCGGCAATTTTGTCAAATAGTGGGCCGACCAATGCGCCAAACATACTCTCAAAGCTGTAGTGCAAAGTAAGTTCTACGCGGCATGCCCTTTGGAGCTCAGAACTACCTTCTTGCGTAAGCGGATAAAAATCCCACGTGCCATCCAATTGCTTAAAAGGACCGTCAATCAGAGACAACTTCACCTGACGTCCCTCAGTGTGCAAATTACGCGTAGTAAAGCTTTTATGAAATCCCCCCAGCGCCATGCCAATTTCAGCCACCATACCCGATGCATCTTGCGAGACAATACGGGTTTTGTCGCACCAAGGCAAAAATTCAGGATATAAGGCCACATCGGTCACCAGCGCAAACATTTCTTCTGCGCTAAACCAAATAAGAACGGACTTGTGAACTGTTTTCATAGAATAGTTTGCATTGTAAGAAGACATCCAGCCCCCACCTAGCTTTCATGGCCACTAAAAAACCAGCGCTTCCAGCGCGCATTGCTGACAACAAAAAAGCCGCCTACAACTATTTTTTCGAAGAAAAGTTTGAGGCAGGCATGGTCCTGCAAGGTTGGGAAGTGAAAGCTGCGCGCGAAGGCAAGGTGCAATTAACGGATGGTTACGTGGTGGTGCGCGACGGCGAATTGTTTGTCATTGGTTGCCAAATCAACCCTCTGCACACTGCTTCTAGCCACATCAGCCCAGACGCGGTCCGTACCAAGAAGCTACTGATGAAGAAAGACGACATCAAACGCTTAATCGGTAAAGTCGAGCAAAAAGGCTACACCCTAGTGCCCATCAACCTCCATTGGAAAAACGGCAAGATCAAATGTGAAATTGCATTGGCCAAGGGTAAAGCCGAACACGACAAGCGCGACACCATCAAAGACCGCGAAGGCAAGCGCGAGGTTGAACGCGCTATGAAGTCACGCAGCCGTTAAATTTTTTGGGCGCTGTTTTGTGCGGACCATAAAGCACCAACGCCTATGACACTAACAATCAACAGCATCCATAAGCCATAGGTATAACCATTACTTGGTGACCACATCAAACCCATTAAAAGCGGGGCTGCAGCTCGCGCAGCCGCCATGGGTACACCCAAAATGCCGTTAAGACTTCCCATATGGGCTTTGCTGACATATTCAGCCATGACGGTGCCTTTAACAATCGTCAGCATGCCGTTGCCTAGCCCATATAGCAGGACAAACACCAAGCAACCCAAAACTTCGCCATGGCCCATGATCAGGGAAAGCAAGCCCAAAGGAATCAATAACGTCACCCATCGATTCGATGTATGTACATCAATGCGCTTTTCCAACAGATAAAGACCTAAGCGACCCACAACTTGAATCACTCCAATGCTTGCTGGAACAGCAATAGCCCAGGTTTCGCTCATACCGGATTCGCGCAACAAACTCACCATATGGGCGGGTAATGCTGAAGTAGCGGCCATTAATAAAACCACGAAACAACTCAACTGCCAAAACACAGGGTTGCGCATAAATTGCCAGATCGATATGTGTGGTTCAACTGAATTGGATGACGTGCGACTTACTTCATTGTCCGAACCCCCATCGGTCTTAGCTTGCGTGTGAGGTATCGTCTTTGCACCACGCAGCAAATAAAAATGAATAGGCGCACACACCAAGAATTGCATTGCCGCGATCACCCACATGGTTTCTCGCCAGTCGATGGCATCCATCAACCAAGCAATCAAGGGAATGAAAACCGTGCTTGCCAAGCCGCCTAAAAACGACAAGATGATGATGGCGCGTCGAAAGTGATTAGGGAATCGTCGAGTCAGTACCGCGAAAGCTGGAGGATAAAGCGTGCATGCCATGGCAACGCCCAATAAAGTCCAAACCGCATAGAACTGCGCCTGAGTGGAAATCACACTGTGAACTAGCATCAATGCGCCTACCAATAAAGAACCACAGGTCATGATGAAGCGTTCATACCCTCTATCAATCCATTGGCCAATAAAAAATGCCAACAAGCCTTCGGTCAGCAACATCAAGCTAAAGCCCAGAGACGATTGCGCGCGCGTCATGCCCAAAGCTTTTTCTAGCGGCACCATAAACAAAGCAAATCCGTAAAAAATACTGCCCCAAGTAATCAGTTGAGCAATCGATAAAACCCACACAAATCTTGCATCGCTTCGGCTAAATGGCAAAGGGATTGACTTTCTTGAGATTACTTTTTCTTGCGCGGAGGTAGACCCGTGTGTTGCGTCAAAACCCGACCTGGACGAACGACCGTACTGTTTTTGCGACGCGCACTGGTGTAGTTGCCATCTGTAGTGGGCTGAAAAGTAGGAATCAGATGGTGTTTGCCGTTACCAATGAGGTCTGCACGGCCCATGGTTTTAAGCGCCTCACGCAATAAGGGCCAGTTATTGGCATCGTGGTAGCGCAAAAAGGCTTTGTGCAAACGACGGCGTTTTTCGCCACGCACGATATCAACAGAATGGCTTTGACGTGTCACACGCGCTAGGGGATTTTTGCCAGAGTGGTACATCGCCGTAGCGGTAGCCATGGGACTGGGATAAAACGTTTGCACTTGGTCTGCACGAAAGCCATTGCTTTTGAGCCATAGCGCGAGGTTCATCATGTCTTCGTCTTTGGTACCAGGGTGCGCGGCGATGAAATAAGGCACCAAGAACTGCTTTTTGCCAGCCTCGGCGCTGTATTTGTCAAACATTTGCTTGAACTTGTCATAACTACCAATACCGGGCTTCATCATCATCGACAAAGGACCGCCTTCGGTGTGCTCAGGGGCAATTTTTAAATAACCACCCACATGGTGGGTCACTAACTCTTTGACATATTCGGGGGATTGCACCGCTAAGTCATAGCGTAATCCTGAACCGATCAAAATTTTCTTAACGCCTTTGAGTTCCCGCGCGCGTCGGTACATGTGTATCAATGAACTATGGTCGGTATTGAGGTTTTGGCAAATTCCTGGGTAAACACAACTCGGCTT
>RFTR01000101.1 GCA_009923345.1 Betaproteobacteria bacterium | reverse complement strand
AGACGTGAGAAGCGCCATTCCTGGAATCATGCGGCCGTTCATTGCTGCAAATAAGAGGGTGCTGGTCAATAAAACAAAAGGCAGAGGAATTGGAACCAGCAAGGTAATGGCAAACATGGGAATCACTGAAAACAAAACTGCTTTTTGAAACGTTTCACGTTTGCCGTAACGATCCGTCACTCCACCAATCCATCTGCCTGTGAATAAGGTCACCATGCCACCGCAAAAATACAACCAAGGAATTTCGGATGCGGTCATCACATGGTTGTTTTGTAAATACAAGGTGATGTAAGGGATGATGGTGAAAGCTGCAAACATCATCGTGGCAGAGAGAAGTAAAGCCATACGTTGGTTGTGTTCGCTGACAACTTGCACCATGGCATGGAATACGTGTTTATCTTCACCATATGCAATATGCGCGTCCAAAGAGGGAAGGGCATAAAACGCCAAAGCGCCTACTCCAAGACACATCACCCCAATTGCAAAAAATGCAAAATGCCAACCCCACAAATTAGCAAACATCAACCCAGCAGGAACCCCTGCCACAGTAGCCACAGAAAAAGACGTCATCACAATGCCTGTCGCACGGCCTCGTCGCGCAAATGGAATCACATCCCCAATAATGGTTTGCGACATGGTGTTGAGCACGCCACCAAAAAAACCAGCAGCAATACGCGCTGCCATGAGCCAAAAAAATGATGGCGCGATACCACAGGCAATTGTGGTGAGAGCAAACAAGATGTAGAGCGTCAGCAACAAGTGTTTGCGGTCAAACCTATCTACAAAAGTGGTGGCAAATAGGCCCGCTATGCCTGCAGAGATGGTGTAGGCAGACACCAATAAACCAAACTCAGCAAAGCTAATGTCAAAAAGCTCTGTGAGTTGCGGACCCAAAGGCATCATGATCATGAAGTCCACCGAAAGTAGCAAAAATAATTCCCGGCGCGGTGAAAGTGTTATGTGCATAGTTGTATTTCCGCTCTAATGAAAACTTGTCAGGGCCAGAGGGAATTCAGACGTGAGGGGTGGAAGAGACCAAGCTAGAAGTGGTTCTAGTAATGTTTAGGTTCAGTGAGTTCAGCAAACAACATGCCGTAGAGTTTGTAGCGCGAGGCGTTGATTTCTCCAGATGCAACAGCTGCTTGCACGCCACAGCCGGGTTCATGCAAATGCGTACAGTTGTAAAACTTGCATTCAGAAGCATGGGGTTTGAAGTCGGGCATATAAGCGGCAAGTTGCATCGCATCTATATGGTGAAGCCCAAACTCTTGAAAGCCTGGTGAGTCGATCAATGCAGTCTTGCGTTCAGCATCTACCCAATACAAATTGGTAGAAGTCGTAGTGTGCTTGCCAGAGTTCAATGCGTGAGAAATTTCACCCGTACTTACCAATGCGTTGGGTATGAACTGGTTAATCAAAGTACTCTTACCTGTACCAGAAGGACCCAATATCAAACTGGTTTTATTTTGTAAACGTTCCCCCAAGTCACCCGAGTGGCCATGTTTGATAGCCAGTTGCAAAACGGTGTAACCCATTGCCGTGTAAGGTGCTAAGCGCTCTAAGGCCCTTACAAATAAATCGGTGAGGTCGCTTTTGTTCAAAGCAATGATGGGGGTGATGTGTTCGGCTTCTGCCGCAATCAAGGCCCGCGTGAGTTGCATTTGTGAGAACTCAGGCTCCGCGGCCAGCAAGATCACTACTTGGTCTAAATTGGCGGCGAATGATTTGGTGCGTATTTCGTCTTGTCTGTAAAACAAGTTGCGTCGAGGGAGAATTTTTTCTATCGTGCCTTCATCGGTAGAGGGTAGCCATTCCACTTGATCCCCAACGACTACTTGGCTTTTTTTTCCTCGTGGATGACAAATGCGTCTTTCACCATCTGTTGATTCGACCATGCAGTGGCGTCCATGGCTGGCGACCACTAAGCCGATTTGGGTCATGCGGCAATCCGCGCGATGCGCTGAGAGGCAGGAGGGTGCGAGTAATAAAACGCGACGAACCAAGGGTCTGGCGTTAAGGTCGATGCATTGTCTTGGTAGAGCTTGAGCAAGGCACTGGCTAAAGACTTGCCGTTGCTATTGCTGGCAGCGTAGGCATCTGCCTCGAATTCAAATCGGCGTGATCGGCTAGAAGACAGAGGTGTGATGAAAAAAGTCACCAGCGGCAAAAACAGCATAAACAATAGCAATGCCAATGCACTATTGCCGCCTTGCAAGTTGGGCGCAACGCCCAAACCTGTGTAGAACCAAACTTGCTGGGATAACCAGCCGAGTAAGGCAAGCCCCACCAAACTGAATGCAAAACTAGTCGCCATCATTTGCAAAATATGGCGGTGTTTGAAATGGCCTAACTCATGGGCTAAGACAGCTTCCATTTCGTCGCCATTGAGTTGTTCAAGCAAGGTGTCGAAAAAAACCACTCGCTTGGCCGCACCAAACCCTGTGAAAAAAGCATTCGAATGTGCAGAGCGTCTGCTGCCATCCATCACAAAAAAACCTTTGGCGGTAAAGCCTGCACGAGACATCAGCGCATGCACGCGCGCTTTGAGTGTTTCGTCTTCAAGGGGTGTGAATTTGTTGAATAGCGGCATGATCACATTGGGCGCTATCCACATGACAAACAATTGGTAAACAACCAATGCGCCCCAAGCCCAGACCCACCACCATGCGCCGCCGGCTTCCATCAACCATAAAACCAGCCACAAGATGGGCAAACCCAAAACCAAGCCAACCGCAATGCCTTTAACAAGATCACTTACCCATAAGGCGGGCGTTGTTTTGTTAAAACCAAATCGCTGTTCCACACTGAAGGTTTGATAGAGTGACAAAGGCAAACCGATGAAGCCACCTACCAGCATAAATGCAAGCACCAAAACCAGTTGTTGCCCCATGCCTGGTCCCATGAGTTGCAATGTGATTTGGTTGAGAAAATCCAAGCCCCCCAGCAAAGTCCAGCCCAATAGCGTCGCTGCATCTAAGGCGAGATCGATCAACCCCACGCGCGCTTTTTCAAGCGTGTAGTCGGCAGCCTTTTGATGTGACTCGAGCGTGATCGTGTCAGCAAATGCAACGGGCACTGCATCACGGTGTTGCGCGACATGGCGAATTTGGCGCGAAGCCAACCACAGCTTGGTTAACAGATTGGCAACCAACAGCAATGCAAGTGCCACGCTCATGTAGAGTGAAGAATTCATCATGGGTGGAAGTTTAGATGAATGTATGTAACCTGCCTGAGCTTGGGGATGCACGACAATCTGTGCTATGCCCAATACTTCTAAGCCTCATGCTGAGTCGACCGCAACCACGCAGCCCAGATTAGCCAAATCCGACCTCAATCTTGTTTGGTTGGATTGCGAAATGTCCGGTCTCGAACCAGACCGTGACCGTTTGTTAGAAATCGCAGTGATCGTGACCAGTCCCGATCTGTCCATTCGGATCGAAGGCCCTGTCTTGGTGATCCACCAAAGCGATGCAGTTCTATCCAAAATGGACGCTTGGAACCGAGGCACGCACGGTAAAAGTGGTTTGACAGAAAAAGTCAAAGCTTCCACGGTGACCGAAGAACAAGCACAAGACGCATTGATCGCCTTTATCAAGCCCTATGTGTCAAAGGGCGTCTCACCCATGTGCGGCAATACGATTGGGCAAGACCGGCGCTTTCTTAACAAATACATGCCCAAACTCGAGGCATGGTTCCATTACCGCAACTTAGACGTCAGCACCCTCAAAGAGTTGGCCCGCAGATGGAAGCCCGATGTCTTCAACGCCTTCAAAAAAGCCCAAAAACACACGGCATTGGCCGATGTGCATGAGTCCATAGACGAGATGCTGCACTACAAACAGCACTTCTTGAATTTAAATTAGGTAAAAACCCGAAGCTGTGGCACAATAGCGCTCTTCGCTAGAAAAAAGCGAACTTTGTACATCTCCCTTCATACATCGGGCTCCTTGAATTGAGTCCCACGCGCTGAACAAGCCCTCCAAGGCCAGAGCAGGTTTCGTTTGATGGTTGATGTTTTTTAACCAAGAACGGAGCTAGCCGCAAACCTTGCGGTGCTCGCGTGTGAGAAAACCATGACTGACGCTTTTGAAGTGACAGGCGAAACTACGCTTGTCGAACCTATTTCCTCTGTATTGGACGATTTGGCTACGGCCGTTGAAGTTCAAGATGCTGTTGACACAACCCCCAACGGGTTTGTCATGCTCGGGCTTGCGCCTGAACTCGTTCGAGCTGTTGCCGATTTGGGCTACACACAGCCCACGACGGTGCAGCTTAAAACGATTCCGTTGGCTTTGCCATCCGACAACGCAGATGCCAAAAAAGGCTTTATCGATTTGATGGTCTCCAGCCAAACCGGTAGCGGTAAAACTGCTGCGTTTTTGTTGCCGGTTATCCATACCTTGCTCAAGCAACTCTCAGAAGCCGAAGCGGCAGACCGCGCTGCCTATGAAAAATCAGTGGCTGATGCGATTGCCAAAGGCGAAGAGCCACCCAAAAAAGCCAAACGCAAAGATCCCACCAATGTGCGTAATTTCAAAGCGCCGACTCCAGGTGCTTTGATTGTGTGTCCCACGCGTGAACTCGCGCAGCAAGTTGCACATGACGCGATTGATTTGGTCAAACACTGCCGCGGTTTGCGCGTAGCCAATGTGGTGGGTGGCATGCCATACCAATTACAAATTGCCAAGTTGCAAAACGCCAACTTGGTTGTGGCCACTCCCGGCCGTTTGCTTGATTTGCAACGTTCGATGCAAATCAAATTAGACAAAGTGCAATTTTTGGTGGTCGACGAAGCTGATCGCATGTTGGATCTTGGATTTGCAGATGATTTGGCTGAAATCAACCAACTCACGATTGACCGCAAACAAACCATGATGTTCAGTGCGACATTTGCACCACGTATTCAACAACTGGCAACGCGCGTGATGCGCCAACCCCAACGCGTGCAAATTGATTCACCACAAGAAAAGCACAACAACATTCGCCAAGTATTGCATTGGGCAGACAACGCGCACCACAAGCGCAAGTTGCTCGACCATCTTTTGCGCGACACCACGATCAACCAAGCGATTGTATTTGCCAGCACCCAAATCGAATGCGATGGATTGGCCAACGACTTGCAACAAGACGGCTTCTCTGCCGTGGCTTTGCATGGCGCTTTGAGCCAAGGTTTGCGTAATCGGCGTTTGATGGCTTTGCGCCAAGGCCAAGTGCAGTTTTTGGTGGCAACGGACGTTGCGGCACGTGGTATTGATGTGCCCACCATCACCCACGTATTCAACTTTGGTTTGCCAATGAAATCAGAAGACTACACCCACCGCATTGGCCGCACTGGCCGTGCAGGGCGTGATGGTTTGGCAGTCACGTTGGCTGAGTTTCGCGACAAACGCAAAATTTACGACATCGAAGCATTTACACGTCAACCCATTGCAGCTGAAGTCATACCTGGCTTAGAGCCCACACAACGTGTTGAACGTGGCCGTGACTTCGCACCCCGTAAAGGCGCTGGCAAATTTGATGCGCCACGGCGAAACTTCGGACCACGTCCTGCGTTTGAAGGCGATCGCTCACCGTTTGACAAAAAAGCTGCACGTCCTAAATCAGGCGGCGGTAAGCCATTTGGTGGCGGTGGGTTCGACGCTAAAAAGCGTACCCCTAAGCCAAAATTTGACCGTTAATCTCGATCCATAAAAAAGGCGATGCGAGTCGCCTTTTTTTACGTCCGCCGTTTATTGCTTTATTTACCTAGTAATTTGCGCGACACAAAATCAAGGCGGTCTTGACCCCAAAACAATTCGCCGTCAATGACATAGGCGGGGGAACCAAATACACCCATATCAATCGCTTCTTGCGTGTTGGCGTCATAACGTTTCTGCACTTCAGCGCTGCGTGAAACTTCTAAGCATGTGGCATCGAGTTGGTTTTCAGACAGAAGCTCAGCAAGGGTTTGGTTATCCGCAATATTGCGTTCTTGCGTCCACACAGCGGACAACACGGCACCAGCCAACTTGGCTGCTTGCGCGCTACCGTGGTGCATATCCGCCGCAATGATCAAGCGCGCAGCGTCATCACCCGCAACAGGGAAGAATTTTGGTTTCAGATGCAAAGGCAAATGCAAATGTTTGCTAAAGCGTTCTAACTCCACAAATCGATAAGCCTGTCGCTGCGGTGCACGTTGACCTAGTGGTAAGCCGCCTGAAACTGGGAATACTTTGCCTAAATCCATAGGTATGACGCGCACTTGCGCGCCTGCCTCTTGCGCCATATTCATAAGTCGTTGGTGGCCTAAATAAGTCCATGGGCTTTGTGGGGCGAGGTAATAGTTAACGATAGTGGCCATAACAGGTTGTATTCAAAGTGAAAAACACAAGAATACGACATAAAATAGCCTTACTTAATTTTTTCTGGAAAACAACATGGGCAACAAAATCGTTACAGAAGCCGATCGCAAACGCACAGCCGCACCAACCCCCTTACCTGGTACTTCTGCACGCACTGGTGGTCGCGGTCAGCGCGTCAGCTTAGAGCGCGGTGTCTCTACACGCAGCAAAAAGAATCCTGGCAAGCGTCCTAGCAAAGGCGGCTAATTAAGCGCTATCAGGCAATTCAATCTTGACTTCCAACACCTCAAGGTTATCGTGGCGCTCAAAGTTAACTTTGATATCTTGCGGATTGATGTTGACATACTTCGACAACACAGCCACTAAGTCGCGTTGTAGAGCTGGTAAGTAGTCAGGTTGTGGGTTGCGTCCAGTACGTTCGTGCGTGAGGATAAATTGCAAGCGTTCTTTAGCGACATTGGCAGTTTTTTTCTTTTCGCCAAGCAAGAAGGAAAGTAAAGACATCGGCTTATTTCCCTCCGAAGATGCGCTTGAGCAAACCGGGCTTCACATGTTCGGTAAATCGCAGCGGAACGTCTTCGCCTAAGAAGCGGCTGATAACGTCTTTATAGGCTTCTGACACATCAGTGTTCGTCAGGTGCACTGCAGGCAAACCTTGGTTAGATGCTGTCAAAACAGTTTCAGATTCTGGAATCACGCCAATCAGAGGAATGCGCAAAATATCTTGAATATCTTCAAGCGACAGCATATGTCCATCTTCAACACGGCTGGGGTTGTAGCGGGTGATTAACAAGTGTTCTTTGATAGGCTCGCCACCTTCGATAGCACGCAGCGTTTTGCTGCTGAGCATGCCTAAGATGCGGTCTGAGTCGCGAACGGAAGACACCTCAGGGTTGGTGACCACCAAAGCCTCGTCTGCAAAGTGCATGGCCATCATGG
>RFTR01000011.1 GCA_009923345.1 Betaproteobacteria bacterium | reverse complement strand
GTTGCAATAAGTGCGCATGTACATTGCCTGCCTTCAAATATCTATATGTTTGCAAACCTAGTGCTGATAACTCCACGTCATTCCATTTTTTTGGGGCTTCCAAATAGATCCAACCATTGGGCTTGGTACTTTGCGCAGAAGCTTTTAGCGCAGGTTCAAACAATTGACTCTCAAAGGGCGGATCGATGAACACAAGATCCCAACTTTGGGGCACTTGTCTTGCAAGCCAAGACACACCGTCGGTTCGCAGTACATGTACAGCAGATGCTTTTAAGCGATCGATATGCGCTTGAAGTTGCTCTACCAACACAGTGTCTTGCTCGCAGAGTTGCACCACACTGGCTTCGCGAGACGCCGCTTCTAGTCCCAATGCGCCAGTGCCCGCAAAGATATCGGCACATTTCCATCCGAGCAAAGATTGCCCTAACCAATTGAACAAGGTCTCACGCACACGGTCCGGCGTAGGGCGCAGGCCTGATTTGTTCGCGACAGGTAATTTGGTGCGTCGCCATTGCCCGCCAATGATGCGGACTTCTCCAGCGCCCTTGTGCGCGGGTGCAGGCTTATCTTTGGGAGATGTTGGGCGCGTAAACGGTTTCATAGAATGCTTGATTCTAGAAACCCCACACATGTTTAGTTTTTTTAAGAAAAAATCCCCGCAAGCGCCTGTCCATGCTGAGACTCAACCGGTAGAGGTTCAGACACGCCAGAGTTGGCTGCAACGCTTGGGCAAAGGTCTGCAGCGCACTGGCCAAAGCATCAGCAGCGTTTTTACCGGAACGCGTATCGACGATACGCTGTACGAAGAACTTGAAACAGCGCTTCTCATGGCTGACACCGGTGTCGCTGCCACCGAATATTTGCTGAAAGACTTAAAGCAGCGGGTGAAAGAAACGTCGACCACCGAACCAGTCGCGGTCAAAGCGCTGTTGGCGCAATCCATTACCCAATTACTAAGCCCATTGCAAAAAACGCTGACGGTCGGTGAACACGTTCCGACTGTGATCATGGTGGCTGGCGTGAACGGTGCTGGCAAAACCACATCCATTGGCAAACTCACCCGCCATTTGAGCGATAGCGGCGCATCGGTCTTACTGGCTGCGGCGGATACGTTTCGTGCGGCTGCCAAAGAACAATTAGGCGTGTGGGCCACGCGAAACTCGGTAGATATCGTCTCGCAAGCCGGGGGGGACCCAGCAGCCGTTAGCTTTGACGCCGTGTCTGCTGGCAAGGCGCGCGGCAAAGACGTCGTGTTGGTAGACACTGCCGGACGGCTACCAACCCAACTCCATTTGATGGAAGAGCTGAAAAAAATCAAACGCGTTGTCCAAAAGGCTGATGCGACCGCGCCACATGAAGTACTACTGGTGATTGACGGCAATACGGGTCAAAACGCACTGGCGCAAGTCAAGGCGTTTGACGAAGCGTTGGGGCTCACCGGCTTGGTGGTCACCAAACTAGACGGTACCGCCAAAGGCGGGGTTTTGGCCGCTATTGCACTGTGGGGCCAATCGCGTGTCGCCAATGGCGGTAGTGTCGTGCCGGTTTATTTCATTGGTGTGGGCGAAGCCGTGGAAGACTTGGAGACGTTTAACGCCCAAGAATTTGCCCAAGCATTGTTGCAATAACCCCTCCTTTTTAGTCCTCCTGGGTCTTGAATGGCCTCGAAAAACAAAAATTAGCACTCTTTACGATAGAGTGCTAAAATAACGAAAAGTACCCGAAAGGACTACATATGACTACTTTATCAAGTTCGACACTGGCGGTTGCCAACCCATGGGCCTTGGTCCCGTCGCTTGGCAATTTAGACGCGTATATTTCCGCGGTCAACCGAATGCCCATGCTCACCTTAGAGCAAGAGCAAGAGTTCGCTCGCAAACTAAAGAACGATAATGATCTTGAGGCTGCCGGTAAGTTAGTGCTCTCTCACTTACGTTTGGTAGTGTCGATTTCTCGCCAATACCTGGGCTACGGCTTGCCCCACGGCGACCTGATCCAAGAAGGCAATATCGGCTTGATGAAAGCCGTCAAACGCTTTGACCCTGACCAAGGCGTGCGCTTGGTGAGTTACGCCCTCCACTGGATCAAAGCCGAAATCCATGAGTACATCTTGAAGAACTGGCGCATGGTCAAAGTGGCCACCACCAAAGCCCAGCGCAAGCTGTTCTTCAATTTGCGCTCCATGAAACAAGGCTTCAAAGCCGATGCAGATGCCTCTGACTCCGACATGCACCGCAGCACGCTCAATCCGCAAGAGGTGGATGCTGTCGCCAAGCAACTCAAGGTCAAACCCGAAGAAGTGCTGGAGATGGAAATGCGCATGTCGGGTGGCGACGTGATGCTCGACCCCACACCTAACGACGAAGGTGAAGAGGCTTTTGGCCCTATTGCTTACCTAAGCGACGTCAACCACGAACCCACCGTCATGATGGCAGCGCACCAGCGCGATGTTTTGGCCTCTGACGGTATTGCAACCGCCTTAGAAGTACTCGACGAGCGCAGCCGTCGCGTGGTCGAAGAGCGCTGGCTCAAGGTGCAAGACGATGGCTCAGGCGGTATGACGCTGCATGAACTAGCAGCCGAGTATGGCGTGAGCGCAGAGCGTATCCGTCAAATTGAAGTGGCCGCCATGAAAAAAATGAAGGCGGCTTTGGCCCAATACGCCTAAGGCTTTAGCAAGACAGCGATGTCTTGCGCAATCGCTTGCGCCCCACTACCGTAGCGGCTAAATAAACGCACTTGGCCTTGGATGTCGAAGATGTAACTGCCAGCCGAATGGTCCATGGTGTAACTCGTAGGCGTTTTGCCATCGACCTTCTTGTAGTAAATCTTGAATTCTTTGGCCACCTCTACAAGCTGCTCAGATGTGGGGATTAAAGCTACAAAGCTCGAATCAAAGTTGGTGACGTAGGCATTGAGTAACTCGGCAGTGTCACGCACTGGGTCTACGGTAATGAATACGGCTTGAAGCTTTTCGCCGTTAGCACCTAATAAACGTTTGATCTCTACCAGTTCAGTCATGGTGGTGGGACATACATCGGGGCATTGGGTGTAGCCAAAAAATACCACTACCACTTTGCCTTTGAAGTCCGTTAACTTACGCTCTTGGCCAGTCTGGTCTTTGAGGGTAAAACCCTTCGCGTAGTTTGCACCCGTGACGTCGATAGCGTTGAATTTGGGTTTGTCTGGGCTGCAGGCACCAAACAGCGTCAAGACGCAGACAAGGACGAGTCCAAAAGCCACTCTCGCCATCGAACGGCGCTGATTGTGGGTATTCATAAGTAATGGTCTATCAACAAGGCTGCAAACAACACACTCAAGTGGATAAGCGAAAAGCGAAATGTTTTGCGTGCTAACGCATCTGAGTAGTTGCGCCACAACGCCCAACCATAGCCACAAAAACCAAGGCTCAAAATAACAGCCGCGATCAAATAAAACCAACCGCTCATGCGGTAGACAAAAGGCATCAAACACGCTGCAAACAAAACAATGGTGTAGAGCCATATCTGCAGACGGGTGAACTCGTTACCGTGGGTCACGGGCAACATGGGCAATCCAGATTTGCGGTAATCCTCCACGCGGTAAAGCGCAAGCGCCCAAAAATGCGGTGGCGTCCACAAGAAAATAATCAAGAACAAAATTAGTGCTTCAGGCCCGACATCACCTGTCATCGCAGCCCAACCCAACACGGGAGGCATAGCGCCAGATGCACCACCAATCACGATGTTTTGTGGTGTCAAGGGTTTGAGGATAACGGTGTAGATGACGGCATAGCCCACAAACGTGGCAAAGGTCAACCACATGGTGAGTGGGTTGACCCACACGTACAAAAGCCATGAACCAAATGCGCACATCAGTCCAGAAAAAACCAAGGTCTCTGAGTCAGACAACTCGCCCTTTGCGGTAGGGCGCCATGCAGTGCGCTTCATAACCGCATCGATTTTCTTCTCAACAATGCAATTGAAGGCGGCGGCTGCACCCGCTACAAACCAAATGCCCACGCATGACCAAAGACCCAATTGCACTTCGCTCCAAGTTGGCACACCAGGCACAGCGAGCACCATGCCTATCAACGCACAAAATACAATCAATTGGATGACGCGCGGTTTGGTGAGCGCATTGAATTGGTGCAAACGGGTCATCAAAGAGAAGTTGTCGGTCATACAGTTTTCAGTTTACGCGCTATGCACAACAACCACACCATGGTGATGCACAGTGCGGCAGCACCACCCGTGTGGACGACGGCGGCGATCAAGGGCCAGTCCAAGACAACATTAGAAAGCCCGGTTAAAAGCTGCAAAAGCAACAAAGCGCCTAAGACTTTCGCAAGATGCTTTGCACCGTTCACAGACAGTAGTTGCCATGCCAAAGCACCTAAAGCAATGAAAACGACATAAGCACTTAAACGATGTACATAGTGAATAGCCGTTAAAGCTTCAAAGGTTAAGGACTCACCCATTGCATTAAGACCTAAGGGACGCCAAACCGTGAAACCATTCCAGAAGTCCATCGCAGGCCACCAACTGTCTTGGCATTGCGGAAAGGTGTTGCACGCCAACACCGCGTAATTGGTGCTCACCCATCCGCCAGAAAGAATTTGCAACAACAGCAATGCGGCACAAATCCATGCACACCTATAAAGTCTCGAGGAGATTCCAATTGGTGTAACTTGGCGCTGCTGGTAAATTTGTATGGTCAACAAGGCCAACAACACCAAGCCACCAAGTAAATGCAAAGTAACGATTGCTGGAAATAACTTCATCGTGACAGTGAGCGCACCAAATCCGCCTTGCACACAAACCCATAGCAAAGTGAGGGTTGGTAATTTGGTGTTAGAGCCTTGCGACCGCTTCGACCACGCAAACCATGCCAAGGTCAATATGCAACCACCTACCCCCATGGCCATGTAGCGGTGGATCATTTCAATCCATGCTTTTTGGTGCGTCACAGGGCCAGTAGGCATAGCAGTTTGCGCTGCGTCTATGGCATTGACTGCACCCACCGGGCTTGCAAACCCGTAACAACCTGGCCAATCAGGGCAGCCCAAGCCAGAATCTGTCAGGCGCGTAAAAGCACCGAACAACACTAAATCAAAAGTGAGAAAAAGGGTTAATTGCGTGAACCACACCCCCCGCTGCGAAGTGGAGGCAGAAGACTGACGCAACCACATCCATCCCAAAGGAACAGACGCTACCAAAGCACCCAAGATCAGCAAGTGCAGTGTTGGAGCAAAGTTATAAAGCGGGTTCATCGGCCAGGCACATCCCATGAGGAGGAAGCACGCAACAAACGCTCCATATCGCGCTTTGCTTTTAGTGCACCTTCTGCATTCAGATGCGCAGGGAAACGCATCATCCACTCACCCATAGGGTCGACCATGTACAAGTGGTCTTCTAACTTCTTATTAGCCTCTGGCTGCAACCATTGCGCGAGCGCTTTGGGATCTACACGCAAAACGGTGGCCTCTTCTAAACCGGGCAGCAAGGTATTGGGAATCTCTGCCTTGTCATTGACCAACCATACCCATTCTGTGCGTGGACGCTCTTTACCCAACCCCACCAAAATTTGTCGCTGTAAATACAAGCGTTGCTGACACGCCGCATCACACGCAGCACCAGCAACACTGACCAGTAACCACTGACCTTTGAGATCGGTCAACTTCATATCGCTGCCGTCCAGACGCGCAACCGCTATCGAAGGTGTAGGGCGCGTGGGTTGGATCAATTCACCATAGTTACGGCGCGCTTCAGGACGAACCCAGTAGTAGGTAATGTAAGAGGCCACAACTGGCGTTGCACAAGCTAATAAGACCAACAACATATTCAAGCGTCCCATGCTGGTGCGCTTAGCATCCGCCTGCACCACCTCTGCGGGCAAAGGCAAGTCATAGACGGTCATGCCAAGTGGGTGCGAAGTGTCGGGAGTTTTTTTATTTTGCATGGCGATAAGGCTTTATCCATTGGTACCAAAAATACAGCATCACCTGCACAGCCGCTAATGCAAACCACTGAAAGGCATAACCCCAGTGCTTTTCTACGCCAGCCGTGATTTCTGGCCATTTGCGTTGCAACCCGTCTGCATCAGAATCGGTTTGTAAAACAGTACCTACCAGTGATACGCCGATTTCTTTGCTGAATTCAGCAGGATTTAGATTTTGCCTAATAGGCGATTGCCCTGTGGTCTGTGCTGTTGTTTTCGAGGAAGTTTCACCCAATCCCATGACTTCGGATGGACCTGCAGCAATACGGCCACTCACTTGCACTTGGCCTTGCGGTGTCGCGATAGGCGCTAACACAGTACGGTCTTGTTGGTGACGCGGTATCCATCCGCGCTGCACTAAGACAGTTGTATCGCCATCTAATTGCAACGGGGTCAACACAATAAAACCTGAACGCCCTTGCATGGGACGGTTTTCCAAATACACCGTGTGCTGAGACAACCATCGGCCTTCTAGTCTCACCCCTTGGTGCAATTGGGTAAACACACTTCTGTCTTTTAATAAGGCCGCAGTGTCTAGTGCCGGCTGCGCCTGGCGCGCCAGGATGGCTGCATGCAAGGCCTCTTTTTCGTGGCCACGTGACAGCTGCCACACCCCTAAACACACCGTCAAAGCCACACCCAATACCGTGGCCATCGTAACCACCAGCAAAGAGCGCTGACGCGGGGCAGAGATAATGGCTTGTATGAAATTCATTGTTGCACTTGCATTTTTAGCTATCTTGGGCAGTTTGGCTTCTGCGCTCATATTCATGATGCGCTCGGGTCCGAGTGATCAGCCTAAATCCAAAAATATGGTCAAAGCCCTGGGGCTTAGGGTCGGTATCTCGATCTTTCTATTTATTTGTGTGCTGATTGGATGGCAACTTGGCTACATCCATCCCACAGGTATTGAGGCTGGTCGCTAAACATCTTTAAAGCTCCCAACATGGGGATTGCTAGAAAAAGCAAAGGCCGCACACGCGGCCTTCGTTCGCTTTGCTAGCCGGCTTTACAGCCAGTACACCAAGATGTAGAGGCCTAACCACACCACGTCCACAAAGTGCCAGTACCACGCGGCGCCTTCAAAACCGAAGTGCTTATCGGAAGTGAAATGGCCTTTTTGCAAACGCAGGGTGATAACCAACAACATCAACATGCCCAAGAACACATGGAAGCCGTGGAAACCTGTGAGCATGAAGAAGGTAGAACCGTACACGCCAGAGGTGAGTTTGAGGTTCATTTCGCTATACGCATGGCTGTATTCGTAACCTTGCACGAATAAGAAAACAACCCCCAAGGCAACCGTTAACCACATGAACTTGATCGTGGTGTCACGCTTGTTTTCAATCAAAGCATGGTGGGCAATAGTCAATGTCACACCAGAACTCAATAACAAAGCGGTGTTGATTGTGGGCAACCAGAAGGGTGTCATCACCTGAAACGGCTCGATGATGCCGGCAGGTGAGGCAGTAGCGCCAGCAACAACAGATGGCCAAGCCGCCTTAAATCCGGGCCAGAGCAATGCATTTTCTAAATTACCCAACTCAGGGACTGAATGCACACGCGCCCACCACAAGGCAGAAAAGAACGCACCAAAGAACATCACTTCAGAAAATATGAACCAACTCATACTCCAGCGGAAAGATAACTCAACCTTGTGACCGAACAGGCCTGATTCACTTTCAGCAATAGCGTCACCAAACCACTGGTACAACACGAACAACCAAAAAACTAAACCAAATAACAAAGAATATTTACCCCAGTCAGCACCGTTAACCCATTGGCCAGCGCCCAAGATCACAAAGAATAAACCCAAGGCAGCCATCGCAGGGTGACGCGAGGGTGCGGGGACATAGTAGTAAGGCGTGGTGCCATGTGAGTTGCTACTCATTTTTTCTTCCTTCTTTACTTTGCAACGACCCAGTTGACCAAAAGAATCAACGCGGCCACAAACAATAAACCTGCCACTAACCCCACACCTAGCACATGCAACGGCGTGATTTTTGCAACATCTTCTTGAAACTCACTGCTTTTGCGAATTCCTAAAAACGACCATGCGACAGCAACAACCGAACGCTTCAAAGATTGGAGTTTGCTCAAGCGCCAGCCCCTATTTTTGTATCGGTTGGTCCAACCGCTACAGGTGCAGCCGGTGTTTTAGAACCTACTTCAAAGAATGTGTATGACAAAGTGATTGTCGACACGTCTTTAGACAATTTGGGATCGATCACAAACACCACAGGCCATTGCTTTTTCTCGCCAGGCGCCAAGGTGTATTGGTTAAAACAGAAACACTCCACTTTGTTGAAATGCGCTGCCGCTTGGCGTGGGGCATAGCTTGGAATAGCTTGGGCGGACATCACGCGGTTTTGCACGTTTTGGAACTCGTACATGACCGTCATCATCTCGCCTGGGTGGACTTGCATGGACGACTGCGCGGGCTTGAACATCCAAGGGCCACGGGCATTGGCGTCGAATTCGACGGTGATGGTGCGGGAGGTGTCAACTTGCGAATTGGTCGGCTTCGCACGTGCATTGCCAGAACCAAACACTTCTCGCTCACCCAAAGCCAAAATATTGATGCCCGTGAATTCACAAATTGCGCGGTACATCGGTACCAAGGCATAGCCAAAGGCAAACATACCAACCGCTACCACGATTAGCTTTTTCAGCATCACCAAATTTTGGCGGATAGGAACCATGCGATCAGCGATTCAACAAAATGATTTTGGCAAAGAAGCCAATGAAAAACACGGCTGCGACAGAGGCCAAGATCAGCCCCAATCGCAGGTTTTGCTTGCGTTGCTCTGGCGTCATGGCTTGTTAACCAATCACGCGGGTCGCCGTAGCGTCGAGCTTGGGAGGTGTCTCGAAGGTGTGGAAAGGCGCCGGCGATGGGATTTCCCACTCCAAGCCCTCAGCAGCTTCCCATGGCTTAGCAACCGCTTTTTCACCATGGCCGAGCATCGCAGGCAAGACAATGAAGAAGAAGAAATAGACCTGCGCAAATCCGAAGAGAAACGCGCCGACCGAAGCAATCATGTTGAAGTCAGTGAACTGCATGGGGTAGTCAGCGTAGCGGCGTGGCATACCGGCTAGTCCAAGGAAGTGCATGGGGAAGAAGGTCACGTTGAACGCAATCAATGTCCACCAGAAGTGGATCTTGCCACGTGTTTCGTTGTACATCACGCCAGTCCACTTGGGGCACCAGAAGTAAAAGCCTGCAAACATGGCAAACAAGGAACCGGCCACCAACACATAGTGGAAGTGAGCCACTACGTAATAAGTGTCTTGCACTTGTGTGTCGATAGGAGCCATGGACAAGATCAGTCCAGTAAAACCGCCCATGGTGAACACGAAGATGAAGCCCACCGCAAACAACATGGGGCTCTCAAATGTCATCGAGCCTTTCCACATAGTCGCGATCCAGTTGAAAACCTTCACGCCGGTAGGCACAGAGATCAACATGGTGGCGTACATGAAGAACAACTGACCAGTCACGGGCATGCCAGTGGCATACATGTGGTGCGCCCAAACGATGAAAGACAAAATCGCGATAGACGATGTGGCGTACACCATCGATGCGTAGCCGAACAATCTTTTACGGGCAAAAGCAGGAACGATATGGCTGATGATGCCGAAGGCCGGCAAGATCATGATGTACACCTCTGGATGTCCGAAGAACCAGAAGATGTGTTGGTACATGATGGGATCGCCGCCGCCAGCAGGATTAAAGAAGGTGGTGCCGAAGTGGCGGTCGGTCAATGTCATGGTGATCGCGCCTGCCAACACAGGCATCACAGCAATCAACAAATAGGCAGTGATCAACCAAGTCCAAACAAACATAGGCATCTTCATCAAAGTCATGCCAGGGGCACGCATGTTGAGAATGGTCACGATGATGTTGATCGAACCCATGATCGACGATGCGCCCAACAAATGCAGCGCAAAAATACCGGAGTCCATTGATGGGCCCATTTGCAATGTCAAAGGTGCATAAAGCGTCCAGCCAGCAGCGGGTGCGCCACCAGGTTGGAAGAACGATGTGCTCAACATGACAGCCGCAGGAATCATCAACCAGAAGCTGAAGTTGTTCATGCGCGCAAACGCCATGTCAGGCGCGCCGATTTGCAACGGAATCATCCAGTTTGCAAAGCCTACGAAGGCTGGCATGATGGCGCCAAACACCATGATGAGGCCATGCATAGTGGTGAGTTGGTTGAACAACTCAGGGTTGACCAATTGCAGACCAGGCTGAAACAACTCAGCGCGGATCAACAAAGCTAACACGCCACCAATGATCAACATGGAAAAAGCAAACAACAAATACAAAGTACCGATGTCTTTGTGGTTGGTAGCAAATACCCAACGTTGCCAACCCTGTGGGGCACCGTGGTGGTCGTCGTGGCCATGGACGTGGCCGTGAGGATCTAGAACTGCGCTCATGATGTGTTCCTATTCAACGGTGGGGATTAACGGGCGGCTTTGACATCGGCAGGCTGAACCAGCTGGCCGGTCTTGTTGGACCAATTGTTTTTGGTGTAGCTGATCACCGCAGCAATATCGGTGTCGCTCAGTTGTTTCCATGCGGGCATAGAGTTGTTGTTTTGGCCGTTCAGTAATACATGGATTTGCTTGCCAGCGTCAGAGTTCAGCACGACAGCAGAACCATCCAAAGCCTTGATAGCGCCACTGCCTTTGCCGCTTGATTGGTGGCAGGCCACGCAATTAGCGGCATAGACTTTTTCGCCACGCTGCAAGATTTCAGGCAAAGTCCACACTTTGGATGGATCATCCATCTTGGCGGCCATTTTCTTTTGTTCAACTGCAACCCACGCTGCGTAGTCTTCTGCGCTGAGTACTTTGACATGGATAGGCATGTAGGCGTGCTCTTTGCCGCACAACTCTTGGCACTGGCCGTGGAAGTCGCCGACGGTTTCAGCGCGGAACCAGGTATCACGCACAAAGCCAGGAATGGCATCTTGCTTGATGCCTAACGAGGGCACAGCGAAGGCGTGGATGACATCGTTGGCGGTAGTGATGATGCGAACTTTTTTGTTGACAGGCACCACCAAGGGGTTGTCGACCTTGAGTAAGTAGTCGTCTAAATCAGCACCCTTGGCGCCGCTGTTGGACAAAACGCGGTGCTCGTTGTCAAGGGTGGAAATAAAAGCAATGCCCTCGCCTTCACCCTTGATGTAGTCGTAACCCCATTTCCACTGGTAACCCGTAGCTTTGATGGTGAGGTCAGCGTTAGACGTGTCTTTTTGGGCCACCACGGCTTTGGTGGCGGGCAAGGCCATCAAGATGACGATGATGAAGGGAATGACTGTCCAAGCGATTTCAACTTTGACCGATTCGTGGAAAGAGGCTGGCTTGTGACCCACCGATTTGCGGTGCTTCCAGATGGAATAGAACATTACCCCGAAAACAGCCACAAAAATAACTGTGCAAATAATCAGCATGAACCAGTGCAACCAACCTTGTTCCTGGGCGATCTTGGTCGCCCCAGGCTGCAAATTGAGTTGCCAATTGGAAGGGCCGCCAGGAAGGTCGTTAACTGCCCAAGCTGCTGTACTCGCCCAGGTGGAAACGAACAGCAAAGCCGAAGCCAACTTCTGGAAAAGATTGTTCTTCATCACTTTTAAATGCCTTAATTGATTAGCCTGCAGGAGGGTAAACCTAGGGTTCGCCCTAAATAAAGTCTCAGCCCGTCATTCTAGCGGGGTATTTCCCCTAGATTGACTGAGCAAGGTTTTCATCTGCGCCAGGGTGACTGATGATTGCTTCGCCAACTTAACCTTGGGAAGGGGTTTGAGGGCATGCCCGTAAATCACCTCCACTGTGAGCACCAGACGCCCCCCTTGGTCTGGCTTGGCCAAAGTCCATAAAGCGCTCTCCAATGACTGCCTCCAACCCCGACCACGTAAATTTTGATAGCGCTGGTGGTGCAAGTTACGCCCTAGGAGACGTAAGTCTTTCAGCAAATCTGAGGGCGTTGCGTAGGTGAGCGTGATGCGTTCCATATCCATCACGGGCTCTGCGAATCCTGCTTGCACCAACATGTCACCCCAATCGTGCATGTCTGTGAAGGCATGCGAGGGATCGCCCCACCCCATGTCTTGGTAAATCGGCTGGAGTTCTCGCAAGGTGTCTGGCCCAAGGCTCGAGAACATCAAAAACCCATCGGTGGCCAGCAAGCTATGCCAAGCACGCAACAAAGACTGGGGCGCCACTGCCGTGTGCAAGGCCATATTCGCCCAGACCATGTCGAACGCCTCTTGCTGCTGCAAACTATTTGCGAGATCAGCGACAGAAACCGACTGGCGCTTCCACACTGTCCACCAAGGATTTGTAAGAGCAACTTTCGCTTTTTGTAAGCGCAACCCAGAAGTTTCAATGGCCAAACAATTAGCCTTGGGGTATCGCGCGCGCACTGCCGCATGGGTCGCTAAACCGCCATTGACTGGCGCCCAATCCACCCATCTTTTAGGCTGCAAGCGTATCCACTGCAACCGTTCTTCCATGCGTCTTCCAATTTCTTCATGCAACCACGGAGTCTCTAGGTGGTTTCGCTTCGACCAACGCTCGCTGGCAACGGGGTCTATGGTGGGAACAAGGTCAACTGAGGCGGCTTCTGGCATGGCGGGTCAGTATAGATTCCATGTTTGACAGCCTTGCATGGCCTGCTTGGATGCAGCGATTACGCCCGCCTAGCATTTGCCATATTTGCGAGGCATGGCCCAGTGCCGCTTTGTGTGATGCATGCGTGCAGCAATTTGGTCAACCGATCACACGTTGCCACACTTGCGCCTTACCCGCAAAGGCAAGCAGGTGTTTTCCTTGTTACCACGAACCTCCCCCGTTAGATCAATGTTTTACCGCGGTGACCTACGGCCACCCTTGGTCAGATTGCATCGCCAAATTCAAGTTCCATGGCGACGTAGGCCTTGCTCGGATACTCGCGCAGTTGATGCGCAACGCCCCTTGGGTAGAGCCTGCTCTAGAAATGGCAGACAGCGTAATAGCCATGCCTGTGTCAGCCTCTCGCCTGCGCGAGCGGGGTTTCAACCAAGCTTACGAGTTGGCCAAGCACTTGGCACCGCACAAGGCAGACGCAAAATCGCTTTTACGCTTAGAGCATGCTGTCCACCAAGTCGGAGCAACGCGCGCTGAACGCTTGGCGCAAGCACGCAACACGTTTTGGGTCGATCCCAACCGCATACCCTCAATGCAAGGCCAAGGTGTGGTCTTGCTTGACGATGTCATGACCACTGGCGCCACCATGTTTGAAGCAGCGCGCACCTTGCGCAAAGCGGGGGTGGCGCACATCACCGGCTTGGTGTTTGCAAGGGCCCAGTTGGTTGAATCGTGAGGCGCGAGACAATGCAACCATGTTTCATATCGTGCTGGTACATCCAGAAATTCCACCGAATACGGGTAACGTCATTCGCTTGGCGGCCAATACAGGGTGCAGTTTGCATTTGATAGAGCCCCTTGGTTTTTCGATGGAAGACAAGCACATGCGCCGGGCTGGGCTCGATTACCACGAGTACGCGCATGTGGCGCGTTACGCGAGTTGGCAAGACTTCTTGGCTAGGGCACAACCAGTTGCAGAACGCATGTTTGCCCTAACGACCAAAGGCTCGCACACCGCGCACGACGCGCAATTCCAGGAAGGGGACTGGTTGGTATTTGGCTCCGAAACCGCCGGCTTGCCGCAAACCATTCGCGAGAATTTCCCAGAAGCGCAACGCCTGCGTTTACCCATGCTCGAGGGGCAACGCAGTTTGAATTTATCGAATTCGGTCGCAGTGATGGTTTACGAGGCGTGGCGCCAAAACGGATTTAGGCATACAACCTAGTCACTGTCTCAGCCACGCAAACTGGCTTGTCGCCGCCCTCGCGCTCCACGGTGACACTCCACACCAATTGCATGCCGTTGTTATCGATGGAGTCACAGGATTTCAAAGACATCTTGGCCCGCAAACGCGAACCCACCAACACGGGGGCAGTGAAACGCACTTTGTTCACGCCGTAATTGATGCCCATTTTTTGGTCTTGCACTTTGAAGGCTTTGGCAAAAAACTGCGGCATCAACGACAGCGTCAAAAAACCATGGGCAATCGTCGTTCCAAACGGACCTGCTTTGGCGCGCTCAGGGTCGACATGGATCCACTGGTGGTCGCCAGTAGCGTCGGCAAACTGGTTCACATGTTCTTGGGTGACGGTGATCCATTCGCTGGCGACTTCGCCTTGACCTACAAATTGGGGGACGCTTTGGAGTGTTTCAAAAATTTTCATGGCGAGACTTTAGCAACAAGCCCTCCTCTACACTTAGGGGTTATCTCTAACCGTTTGACCCTCCCCCATGAGCGCTTTCCAAGAAGAAGAAGTTTTGTCCGTCCACCATTGGACCGACCGCCTGTTTAGTTTCACCACCACCCGCGACCAAGCGCTGCGTTTTTCTAACGGCCATTTCACGATGATCGGCCTGCGCGTGAATGAAAAACCGTTGTTGCGCGCTTACAGCATCGTCAGCGCCAATTACGAAGAGCATTTGGAGTTTTTGAGCATCAAGGTGCAAGACGGCCCGCTGACTTCGCGCCTGCAACATATTCAAGTAGGCGACAAGATCATCGTCGGTCGCAAGCCTACGGGCACTCTGCTGATTGACTATCTCTTGCCTGGCAAAAATCTGTATTTGCTTTCCACCGGCACAGGCATGGCGCCATTTTTGAGCGTGATCCGTGACCCTGAAACCTATGAGCGTTTCGAGAAAGTCATCTTGGTCCACGGCGTGCGCGAAGTTAAAGAGTTGGCCTACCACGAGTACCTCACCCAAGAGTTGCCCCAACACGAGTTTTTGGGCGAGATGGTGCGTGAGCAGTTCTTGTATTACCCCACCGTGACCCGCGAGCCTTTTAAAAACCAAGGCCGCATAACGGATGCGATTGAGAGTACTAAGTTATTTAACGACTTGAATTTGCCTGCATTCGACCCCCAACGCGACCGTGTCATGATTTGCGGAAGTAGTCAAATGCTCAAGGATCTCAAACGTATGCTCGAAGAACGCCACTTCAAAGAGGGCAACACTACCTCGCCGGGTGACTTTGTTATAGAGCGTGCATTCGTAGATCAATAAAGGAAGACGGGCAGTCCCACAAGCTTCTCCAGCTCTTCACGCGACAGGCCCTCCACCGAATCGATCAAACGCAACCCCTGCTCAGTAATCTCAAGGGTAGCTAAGTCGGTGTAAATCCTTTTCACACAAGCCAAGCCCGTGATCGGATACGTGCAAGCAGGAACAATCTTGCTCTGGCCTTGTTTGGTGAGCAAATCCATCATGACCCAAGTTTGTTTGGCGCCAATCGCTAAATCCATTGCGCCGCCTACTGCGGGAATGGCATCTGGCTCGCCGGTATGCCAATTGGCCAAGTCGCCTTTGACGCTCACCTGAAACGCACCCAACACACATATATCTAGGTGGCCGCCTCGCATCATGGCGAAGCTGTCATTGTGGTGCACGTAAGCGCCGCCTTGCAACAAAGTGACAGGCTGCTTGCCTGCATTAATCAAATCGAAATCTTCGTCTTCAGGCGCGGGTGCAGGGCCCATGCCCAAGATGCCGTTTTCGCTGTGCAAGATGATCTCTAAGCCTTTGGGCAAGTGGTTCGCGACTTGGGTCGGCATGCCGATGCCCAAATTCACATACACACCTTCTGGAATGTCTTGCGCCACACGCGCGGCGACTTGGTCTTTGGTTTTGCGTTGGTAGGCCATAGGTATGCTCTAGTGTCAGGCCTGCTTTTTAAAGCCACCGCCTACCGTAGCGGTGCGGGGAATTTGCACAATGCTGTGCACAAAAATACTGGGCGTCACGATCGTCTCTGGGTCTAAGGTGCCCAAGGGTACAACTTCATGCACAGACGCCACTGTGCGCTTAGCGGCCATGGCCATCACAGGACCAAAGTTGCGCGCTGATTTGCGATACGTCAGATTGCCCCAACGGTCGCCGCGTTCTGCTTTGATCAAAGCCACATCGCCATAAATCGGGTGTTCGAGCACATACATACGCCCATTGATTTCTCGCGTTTCCTTGAGCGAACCGTCTTTGTTTTTAGCGAGGTCTGTGCCGTAACCAGTCGGCGTGAAGAAAGCGCCAATGCCAGCACCTGCCGCGCGAATCCGTTCAGACAAATTGCCCTGTGGAACGAGTTCCAGTTCGAGCTTGCCAGAGCGGTACAAACCGTCAAACACATAACTATCTGTCTGGCGAGGAAAGCTGCAAATCAGTTTGTCGACCCGGCCAGTTTTGAGAATCGCTGCCAAACCAACATCGCCATTGCCAGCGTTGTTATTCACTAGCGTGAGGTGGCGCGTTTGGCTGCCTTCCAGCACCTCGAGCAAGCCGTCTATCAATTCGTCGGGAATGCCCGCAGTACCAAACCCGCCCACCATGATGGTCGCGCCGTCATCGATTTTTCCGATGGCCTGCACCACCGTATCGGCTTGCTTGTTGATCATGGGTTTTAAACGCGCTCGATGATCAAGGCGATGCCTTGGCCCACACCAATACACATGGTGCACAAGGCATAACGGCCTTGGGTGCGATGCAACTGGTACATCGCGGTGGTAATCAAACGCGCGCCGCTAGCGCCCAAAGGGTGACCCAAGGCGATTGCACCGCCGTAAGGGTTGACGCGTGGGTCATCGTCTTGCAGCCCAAGTTGGCGCAAGACTGCCAAGCCTTGCGCGGCAAAGGCTTCATTGAGTTCGATCACATCCATTTGCGCCAAGCTCAAACCTGTCAACGCCAAGACTTTTTGTGTGGCGGGTGCAGGACCAATGCCCATGATGCGTGGCGGCACACCGGCAGTCGCCATACCCACGATGCGCGCTTTGGGCGTCAAGCCTTGCTTGGCGGCCGTTTGTTCATTCGCCAATATCAAAGCGCACGCGCCGTCGTTCACACCACTGGCGTTACCCGCGGTGACGGTGCCTTCAGGACGCACCACAGGTTTAAGTTTGGCGAGCGACTCCATGCTGGTCGCACGTGGATGCTCATCCACATGAATAACCACCGCATCGCCTTTTTTCTGAGGAATGGTGACGGGGCAAATTTCGGAATCGAAGTAACCAGCTTTTTGCGCGGCTACCGCCTTGGTTTGGCTGGCCAAGGCCATGCGGTCTTGGTCTTCGCGGTTGATTTTGAAATCGGTCGCGACGTTCTCTGCAGTCTCGGGCATGGAGTCCACGCCGAATTTTTCTTTCATCAACTTATTGATAAAGCGCCAGCCAATCGTCGTGTCATAGACAGTGTTGCTGCGGCTAAACGCGCTCTCGGCTTTGGGCATGACAAATGGTGCGCGGCTCATGCTCTCTACGCCGCCGGCAATCATCATGCTGGCTTCGCCCGCTTTGATCGCACGTGCGGCGGTTCCGACCGCGTCCATGCCCGAACCGCACAAACGGTTGATGGTGGCGCCAGGCAAATCCATGGGCAAACCGGCCAGCAAACTCGCCATATGCGCTACGTTGCGGTTGTCCTCACCAGCTTGGTTGACGCAGCCGTATATCAAGTCGGTCACGGCCATCCAATCGACCTTGGGGTTGCGGGCCATCAAGGCCTGTAGGGGAACGGCAGCTAAGTCATCGGTACGGACTGAGGAAAGGGCACCGCCGTAGCGGCCAAAGGGTGTGCGGATTGCGTCGCAGATGAAGGCTTGGGTCATGGAATTCCTGTGTAGCAAGTTTCTTCCCTAAATGTATCAATACTTGCGGCTACCTATGAGCACCCTTAAGGGTTCTGAGCGACACCTGAGTGACAATGCCTCGCATGTTCCAACCCAGCCAAGCCGATGTACGTAAATTCTTTTGTGCAGTCTTTGCCAAATGGCAAACTGCACAGCCCATGGACGCCTTAGAAACCTTGGCCAGCCAATGGATCGCCGAGCACCCCGAATACCATGCTGATTTCGCCAACGAAGCGGTAGCGCTTGAAAAAATGTACGACGTGGAAGACGGCAAAACTAACCCGTTTTTGCATTTGTCCATGCACTTGTCCGTCAGCGAGCAGTGCTCGATTGATCAACCACGCGGCATTCGGCAAGCGGTGGAGTTGCTCACTGCGAAGCGCGACTCTTTGCACGACGCCCACCACGAAACCATGGAAGCCCTCGGGCAAATGATTTGGGAAAGCCAACGCAGCGGAAGGCCACCCGATGGGCAAGCGTATATTGATGCGGTGCAGCGGTGTGCCACACGTGATTAACTCTAAAAAAGGAAACGAGACATGATCTATCCACGTATTGTTCAAAAAGTATTGGCGCTCGGCCTCATGGCCTTGCTCTCTTCGCCTTGGGCGTTGGCGCAAAACTACCCCAATAAGGCGATCAAATTTATTGTGCCCTTCCCGGCTGGTAGTGCAACGGACAACGTTGGTCGCATCTTGGCCCAAGCTATGGGGGAGGCCCTAGGGCAATCGATCACCATCGAGAACAAAGCCGGTGCCAACGGTATCTTGGGAGCCGAGGCCGTCAAAGCATCACCTGCTGACGGTTATACGTTTTTGGTGACCACCAGCACGACGCAAGCTGCCAATGTGCATCTCTACCGCAAACTGTCTTACGACCCCGTCAAAGATTTCACGCCGATTGGCAAAATTGGCGAGACTGGGTTTATCTTGATGGTGAACTCTGACTTCCCAGCCAAAGACATGAAGGAGTTCATTTCATACGCCAAGGCCAACCCTGGCAAACTGGCCTATGGTCACGGTTCTTCTGGGTCCTTGGTGTCTGCAGCCATGTTGTGTGAGTTGGCGGGCCTGCAAACTGTGAGCGTGCCTTACAAAGGCATTCCGCCTGCGATGACAGATTTATTAGGCGGTCAATTGCAGTTTGCTTTTGCCGATGTGGGCAATGCGGTGTCGCAAATCAACGGTGGGCGTATGCGTGGACTTGGCGTCACAACACGCAAACGCGCTGGCAAAGCCCCCAATGTCCCTCCCATAGGCGATACGGTGAAAGACTACAACGTCAGCGCTTGGTTTGGATTGATGGCGCCTGCCGGACTTCCTGCCGATGTGCATAAAAAGGCCTCTGCCGCCTTTTTGGCAGTATTGGCCAAACCAGAGGTGCGCGAAAAAATTCAAGGTGTCGGTATTGACTTAGACATAGAAGACTCTGCCACTCTCGCCAAAACCATCGACGCTGAAATTAAAAAATGGGGCGGATGGGTCAAGGCCGCAGGTATCACGCCTGAATAAGCGGTGGGTTTCACCAACCATTTATCGGGTCACCTAGACGGCGCGCTGGCAGGATTGCGCGTTATCGATTTGACAGGCGTCGTTTTGGGCCCTTATGCCACCCAAATTTTGGGGGACTATGGCGCAGACGTTATCAAGATAGAGCCCCCCGGCGGCGACATCATGCGCCATGCGGGTCCCATGAAACACGAGGGTATGGGGCATATCTTTATCAATGCCAACCGCAACAAACGCTCGGTTGTGCTTGACCTGCGCCAAGAGGCGCAACGCGCACAACTGCTGACTTTGTGCAAAACCGCCGATGTGCTGACGTACAACATTCGTCCCGTATCGATGGCACGTTTGGGTTTGTCGTTTGATACCTTGCACGCACTCAACCCCAAACTGGTGGTGTGTGGCGCGTATGGCTACAGCGAGGGTGGGCCTTATTCAGACTGGCCTGCTTACGACGACTTGATTCAAGGCGCTGCGTGTGTGCCGTGGCTCATGTCGCAAAGCGGTAGCCCAGAACCGCGCTATGTTCCCGCTACATTTGCCGACCGTGTCACGGGGCTCAACATGGTGCATGCGGTATTGGCTGCTGTTATTGCGCGGTACCGCACGGGTTTGGGCCAACATGTTGAAGTGCCCATGTTTGAATGCCTGTTGCAATTTGTGCTGGGTGAGCATTTGGGTGGAGAAACATGGCAACCGCCCATCGCCCCTATGGGGCACGCGCGCATGTTGTCAGCGAATCGCAAGCCTTACAAAACCTTGGATGGCTACATCTGCGCGTTGATGTACAACGATGCGCATTGGAAGGCTTTCTTACAACTCATTGGTGAAGCTGCGTTGTTTGACACCGACCCACGCTTTGGAACACAAGTACAACGGCTTGCACACATTGACGCTTTGTATGCATTTGTTGCGACCCATATGCGCACTCGCACAAGCACGCAATGGATGCAAGACTTGAGCGCGCAAGACATTCCAGTTATGCCCATGATGAAGTTAGACGATCTGCTCACAGACCCCCATCTCGATGCAACCCAAGCATGGCTAGATATTGAGCATCCGTATGAGGGCAAGTTGCGCCAACTTCGACCTCCGGTGCGCATGAGCGCCACACCTACAGGTGTTTGGCGACCCGCACCGCGCCTTGGGGAACATACCCAAGAGGTCTTGCAATCTATTCAAGCAGCATAAAAACATACTGCATAAAAAAAGCCCG
>RFTR01000002.1 GCA_009923345.1 Betaproteobacteria bacterium | reverse complement strand
GCTCTAAAACGCTGCGAGCATGAACTAAAGCAACGCCAGGAAATAATTCAACAAACTCGTTAATAGTTATACCGTCTTCTAGGTTTTCAAATAAAGCAACAACTGGTACACGGGTGCCGCGAAACACCCAAGCGCCACTCACAAGCTCAGGGTTGATTTCTACAGCAGGGCAGGAGGTCCAGTCAATCATGTCTCAATGTTAATGACAGATTGAATTTAAATCAATCAAAAACTGGAGGCTCGAGCCGGAGTCGAACCGACCTACACGGATTTGCAATCCGGTGCATAACCGCTTTGCTATCGAGCCGTATGCTTTGACGAAAAAGGGAAGCTGGAGCTTCCCTTGTTTCTTATCTGGAGCGGGAAACGAGGCTCGAACTCGCGACCTCAACCTTGGCAAGGTTGCGCTCTACCAACTGAGCTATTCCCGCGTAAGCTTAAAAGTATAGCAGAATTTTTTCGTTTTAGTGCTTGATGGCTTGCGCCTTCAAGTCGCCTTCCGTCGCTGGGGGCGTTGGCACCACCGCGATGTCGTCTGGCAAAGCTGTGGGCACGCGCTCAAGCGCGATTTCGAGCACCTTATCTATCCACTTGACGGGCACGATTTCCAAACCGCTCTTCACGTTGTCAGGAATTTCTTGCAAGTCTTTGACGTTTTCTTCAGGGATCAAAACGGTTTTGATACCGCCACGCAATGCCGCCAATAATTTTTCTTTCAAGCCACCAATCGCGGTCACTTCACCACGCAAGGTAATCTCGCCTGTCATCGCCACATCGGCACGCACAGGAATACCAGTAAGTGCAGATACCAACGCCGTAGTCATGGCAGCGCCAGCACTGGGGCCGTCTTTAGGCGTTGCACCATCGGGCACGTGAATGTGTATGTCGCGCTTTTCTAACAAGTCTTCGGTAATGCCTAAGACGCGTGCGCGGCTACGCACCACAGTACGGGCAGCTTCAACAGATTCTTTCATCACGTCGCCCAATGAACCCGTGCGCGTGATCGTGCCTTTACCAATCATGATGGCGGCTTCGATGGTGAGCAAATCGCCACCAACTTCTGTCCACGCCAAGCCGACCACTTGTCCGACTTGGTTTTGTGCTTCGGCTCGGCCATACGAATATTTGCGCACGCCCAAGAAATCATTCAAGTTGTCCGCAGTCACTACCACTTGCGGTTGCATTTGTTTGAGCAACAACGCTTTAACAACTTTGCGGCAAATCTTGGACAACTCGCGCTCTAAAGAACGCACACCAGCCTCACGGGTGTAGTAGCGCACGATGTCGCGCACGGCGCTCTCTTCTACTTTGAGTTCTTGTTCTTTCACGCCATTGTTTTTCATCTGTTTGGGGAACAGATATTTCATGGCGATATGGGTTTTTTCGTCTTCGGTGTAACCCGACAAACGAATGACTTCCATCCGGTCTAACAATGCAGGAGGAATATTCATCGAATTCGATGTCGCGACAAACATCACGTCGCTCAAGTCGTAGTCGACTTCCACGTAGTGGTCACCAAATTTGTTGTTTTGTTCGGGGTCTAACACCTCGAGCAGTGCGCTCGATGGATCGCCGCGGAAATCTGTGCCAAGTTTGTCGATTTCATCTAACAAGAACAAAGGATTACGCGTGCCGACTTTGGTCAGGCTTTGTAATACTTTGCCCGGCATTGCGCCAATGTAAGTGCGGCGATGACCACGAATTTCGGCTTCGTCACGCATACCGCCTAAGGCCAACCGACACCAGGAGGGCCGACCAAACACAAAATAGGTGCTTTGACTTTATCGACACGTTGTTGCACTGCTAAATATTCAAGAATGCGGTCTTTGACTTTGTCCAAGCCATAGTGGTCTTCATTGAGCACGTTTTCTGCATTACCCAAATCGTGTTTGATTTTGGTTTTCTTGGCCCATGGCAATCCCACCAACACGTCAATGTAATTGCGCACCACCGTGGCTTCGGCTGACATGGGTGACATGAGTTTGAGTTTTTTCAACTCAGAATCTGCTTTTTTGCGCGCTTCTTGCGGCATGCGGGCCGCTTTGATTTTTTTCTCGATCTCTTCGATGTCGGCGCCCTCTTCGCCTTCACCAAGTTCTTTTTGAATGGCTTTAACTTGCTCATTCAAATAAAAATCGCGTTGGTTTTTTTCCATTTGGCGCTTGACGCGGCCACGGATTTTCTTGTCGACATTCAAAATATCGACTTCACGCTCTAGTTGTTCGTAGAGATTTTCTAAACGCTCTTTTACCGAAGATAAATCGAGTACGAGTTGTTTGTTTTCTAACTTCAAAGGCAAGTGCGCAGCGATGGTGTCAGCTAATCGGCCTGCGTCGTCGATACTCGCTATAGACGTGAGAATTTCTGGTGGTATTTTTTTGTTAAGTTTGACGTATTGGTCAAACTGCTGCATCACCGCCCGGCGCAGGGCTTCTACTTCACTACCCGTTTCTGTGGGCGCCACTTCGATAGGAGTGACATGCGCTGTGAAGTGGGCTTCTCCGTCCTCAATACCGTCGACTTTTGCGCGTTGCTGACCTTCTACCAATACTTTCACTGTGCCGTCTGGCAACTTCAACATTTGCAAAATAGTGGATACGCAACCGACTTGGAACATGTCGGTGACTTCAGGCTCGTCTTTAGCTGCTGCTTTTTGCGCAACGAGCATGATGCGACGCTCAGCGGCCATAGCTGTTTCAAGCGCTTTGATGCTCTTAGGACGTCCGACAAATAGCGGGATGACCATGTGCGGAAACACGACGACGTCGCGCAACGGCAATAGCGGTAGTTCAATAAGAGTGGGGGGCAACGGGGGTTGTCCAGACATTTGGTCAGCCTTCCTGTGAAAAGGGGACAGGCCGCCGGCGCTGTCCCCATGTTTTTGCGTTATGCCTTTTTGGCGGCCTCTCGGTAAACCAACAAGGGGGGTTTGTTCTCGTCGATGGTCGCTTCTTCGACCACCACTTTTTCAACATTACTTGAATTCGGTAATTCAAACATGGTGTCAATTAGCGATTGTTCAAGGATGGATCGCAGTCCGCGAGCACCAGTTTTCCGAGCCAAGGCCTTTTTGGCGATGGCGCGCAGGGCATCAGGGCGCACTTCGAGCTCAGCACCTTCCATGGCTAAGAGCTTGCCGTATTGCTTGATGAGCGCATTTTTAGGCTCGGTCAAGATTTGCACCAGGGTGTCTTCGGTCAATTCGGCTAATGTCGCCACGACGGGCATACGGCCGACTAACTCGGGGATCAGTCCAAACTTAATGATGTCTTGTGGCTCTACAGCGCCAAACACATCCGTCAAGCTGCGGTTTTCTTTGCTTCTAACGGTTGCGCCAAAGCCAATACCTGAGGCCTCGGTTCGGCTCTCAATGACTTTTTCTAAGCCGGCAAAAGCACCGCCACAGATGAACAAGATATTGGTGGTGTCGACCTGCAAGAAATCTTGGTTGGGATGTTTGCGTCCGCCTTGCGGGGGGATGCTGGCCATCGTGCCTTCGATCAACTTGAGCAAAGCTTGTTGTACGCCCTCGCCCGAAACGTCGCGGGTGATCGAGGGGTTGTCAGACTTGCGGGAGATTTTGTCGATTTCGTCGATGTAGACAATGCCGCGTTGGGCGCGTTCCACGTCGTAATCGCAGCTTTGCAGCAGTTTTTGGATGATATTTTCAACGTCTTCGCCTACATAACCGGCTTCGGTCAAGGTGGTGGCGTCGGCCATCACGAACGGCACATTGAGCATGCGGGCCATGGTTTGGGCCAACAATGTTTTGCCTGAACCTGTGGGGCCTATCAACAAGATGTTGCTTTTAGAGAGCTCGACATCGTCTTTCTTGGCACCCTCTTTGTGCTTGAGGCGCTTGTAGTGGTTGTAGACCGCCACCGACAAAGCGCGCTTAGCGGGCTCTTGTCCAATGACGTAGTTGTCTAGATTCGATTTGATTTCAGACGGCGTGGGGAGTTCGTTGCGGTCTTTGGTGGCGTCTTCTAAGGCAGGTAACTCATCGCGAATGATGTCGTTACACAGGTCGATACATTCGTCACAAATAAAGACCGAAGGCCCAGCGATAAGCTTTTTGACCTCGTGCTGGCTCTTGCCGCAAAAGGAGCAGTAGAGTGTTTTTTCGCCGGAATTGCCTTTTTTGTCAGCCATGTAATTAATTCGCCAAAGTTGCGGCTATGTTAACCGCGCTTGTCGATCACTTTGTCGATCAAGCCGTATTCCTGTGATTCGGTGGCGCTCAGGTAGTAATCGCGCTCGGTATCACGTTCGATTTTTTCCAAAGGCTGGCCTGTGCGTTCCGCCAAGATGCGGTTGAGTTGCTCACGGGTTTTGAGGATTTCACGGGCGTGGATTTCGATCTCAGTCGCCTGGCCTTGGGTACCGCCCAAAGGCTGGTGGATCATGACCTTGGAATTGGGCAAGGAGAAACGCTTGCCCTTCTCACCAGCCGCCAACAAAAACGCGCCCATGCTGGCCGCCATGCCGATGCACAAGGTGGAAACGTGGGGCTTGATGAAGTTCATCGTGTCGTAAATCGACATGCCCGCGCTCACCGAGCCGCCGGGTGAGTTGATGTAGAGCGAAATGTCTTTGTCTGGGTTTTCGCTTTCCAAGAACAACAACTGCGCCACCACCAAATTGGCAGTTTGGTCGTTCACAGGACCAACCAAGAAAATGACGCGCTCTTTGAGCAAGCGCGAGTAAATATCGTAAGACCGCTCACCGCGACCTGACTGTTCGATCACCATGGGCACCATGCCCAAGGCTTGAGTTTCTGAAGCGCTCATGTGGTTTCCTAAGGTGTATTTCACTGTTGGCCCATCAGTTCGTCAAAAGAAATGGTTTTTTCATTCACTTTGGCATGCGACATGATGTATTCGGTCACATTGTTTTCGATGACCATGGCTTCGACTTCGCCCAAACGGCTCATATCGCTGTAGTACCAACGCACGACTTCGGCTGGCTTTTCGTAGCTAGACGCGAGTTCTTCAATGTGGGCTTTGATTTTTTCTGGCGTGGCTTGCAGGTTTTGTGCACGCACTAAGTCGGCGACTACCAAGCCCATGCGCACGCGCTTTTCAGCTTGTGGGCGGAACACGTCGTCAGGAATGGGGGCTTTGTCAGCGTCTTTGATGCCACGGGCTTTCAGGTCAGCACGGGCGCCTTCGACCATGCGGTCGACTTCAGACTGCACGCTCGACTTGGGCAAGTCCAACTCGGCTTTGTCGACCAAGGCTTGCAAAGCGGCTTGCTTGTTGCGACCCATCAAACGCGATTTCACTTCGCGCTCCAAATTGGCTTTGATATCTTTGCGCAGTCCTTCGACAGTAGCCTCGGAGACGCCCAATGATTTGGCCAATTCGTCTGTAACTTCAGGCAAATGGGCGGCTTCGAGTTTTTTCAAGGTGACTAAAAAGTCAGCTTGTTTGCCGGCCACATCTTTGCCGTGGTAGTCCTCTGGGAAGTTCAAAGGGAAGGTTTTGCTTTCGCCGAACTTCATGCCAAGCACGGCTTCTTCAAATTCTTTGAGCATTTGGCCTTCGCCGATCAAGAACTGGAAGGCTTCTGCCTTGCCGCCTTGGAATGGCTCGCCATCTATCTTGCCTTCGAAGTCGATGGTGACGCGGTCGCCTTCTTCGGCAGGGGTTTCAGCGCTGCGTTGGGCGAAGGTACGGCGTTGCTTGCGCAAGATGTCGACAGTTTTGTCGATGGCGGCTTCAGTCACTTCGGACGAGATTTTGTCGATCTCTAAGGTCGACAAATCGGGCATTTTGACTTCGGGGAAGACTTCAAAGATAGCGTCGAAAGCCATTTCGCCTTCAGGCGCGCCTTCTTTTTCGCTGATACGGGGTTGGCCCGCAACTCGCAAATTGGCTTCGTTAGCGGCGGCAGTGAACACCTCGCCCACTTTGTCGTTCATCACTTCGTACTGAACTTGGTAGCCATAGCGCTGACCAATGATGTTCATCGGCACTTTGCCGGGACGGAAACCGTCCACCTTGACTTGGCGGGACAGGCGCTTCAAGCGTGAGTCCACTTCTTTGGCAATGACATCGACGGGCAACGTCAAGGTGATCTTGCGTTCCAGTTTGTCTAAAGTTTCTACGGTCACGGCCATCTTTTTTCTCCTGAATTGGCATTGTCAGCAGCCTAGCTTCGAGTGAGCTGGCTGCTAGGGAATACATGTGGTGCGCGGGGCGGGACTCGAACCCGCACAGTATTTCTACCGTCAGGACCTAAACCTGGTGCGTCTACCAATTTCGCCACCCGCGCATTTTTCTTAAAAACAATAACGGGCGGCCCATGGTGAGGCTGCCCGTTTGAAATCGGTCAACCTGCGATTTTAGACGGCTTTTCGACCCGAAACCATGCCGCATACATAGCCGGCAAGGCGAGCAAGGTCAAAACCGTTGCCACGACAAGGCCGCCCATGATGGCAACTGCCATCGGGCCCCAGAAGACGCTGCGGGTCAGCGGGATCATGGCAAGCACAGCCGCCGCCGCGGTCAGCACGATGGGGCGCAAACGGCGCACGGCCGATTCGACGATCGCCTCCCAAGCCGGCACGCCGTTGGCGCGGTCTTGCTCAATTTGGTCGATCAAAATGACGGAATTCCGCTGGATCATGCCCATCAAGGCGATTACCCCCAGTAAAGCCACGAAGCCAAAGGGTCTGTCAAGCACCAACAAAGCGCCAGCAACGCCCGCAATACCCAAAGGACCCGTGATGAAAACCAACACGGCACGGCTAAAGCTTTGTAACTGCAGCATCAATAAAGTGAAGGTGATGAACAACATGACCGGTAGGCCGGCAGAGATAGAGCTCGAGCCTTTAGAGCTTTCTTCCACCGCGCCAGCGACTTCGATGCGATACATAGCGCTATCCGAGGTCGCCCATTTGGCTTCTAAGGCTTTGAGTTGGGGCAAGAGCTCTTGGGTGACCGTAGCACCCTGCAAGCCTTCGATGATGTCGCACTGCACGGTGATGGCGTATTCACGGCCTTCACGCCACATCACGCCGGGCTCCCACGTGAACACGGGTTTGATGATTTGCGTGGCAGGAACCATGCGACCTGTGCCAGTCGGCAAGTAAGCGTTGGTCAAGTCGGTTATCGCATCGCGCTCCGAGATGGGTTGGCGCAACACAATGTCGATGAGTTTGTTATCTTCACGGAATTGCTCCACAGTAGAGCCCACCAACAAGGTGCGAATCGTTTGTGCAATCGACTGGCTGGTAACGCCCAATTCACGGGCTTTAGCTTGGTCGACATCCAAGCGGATGACTTTGACGTTTTCATTCCAGTTGTCGTTGGTGCCACGGGTCGACGGGCTAGCGCGCATGGCGGCTTTGACTTCATCGGCATGGGCACGCAGCATGGCTGGGTCAGGTCCCATGACACGGAACTGCACAGGGTATGGCACGGGCGGGCCATTGGGCAAGAGTTTGACGCGGGCGCGCGCTTCTGGAAACTCTTGCGCCAGCATGGCGGGCAATGCGAGACGCAAGGATTCGCGTCGTTTTAAATCGGCTGGCACGACGATGAGTTGCGAGACATTGGTTTGCGGAAACACTTGGTCTAAGGGCAAATAGAAACGCGGCACGCCAGAACCAATCCAAGTGCTGACGGTTTGCACGCCCTCTTCTTTCAGCAAACGTTGCTCCACCGCTTGGGTGATACTTTCGTTCGCCTTGAAAGACGTGCCTTCAGGAAACCACAAATCGACCAAGATTTCAGGGCGGCTGGAGTCTGGGAAAAACTGCTGCTGCACTTTGCCCATACCCAACAAGCCCAAGACAAACAAGAGCACCGTGATGCCAATCGCCTTCCAGCGATATTCCACGCACCACGTCACTGCTTTACGAAATTGCACATAAAACGGGCTGTTAAAAAGTTCCAACTCACCATCGCGGGTGTGGGCAGGTTTGTCACGCAACAACAGCGTTCCCAAGTAGGGGACGAAATACACCGACACCCACCAACTGAGCAGCAAAGCAATAACGGTCACCGCAAAAATAGCGTAGGTGTACTCGCCCACAGTGGACTTGGCCATGCCAATCGGCAAAAAGCCAGCGGCGGTGATCAAGGTGCCCGTGAGCATGGGCATCGCGGTGACTTCATAAGCGAAGGTGGCAGCACGAACGCGGTCGTAGCCCTCTTCTATTTTGCGCACCATCATCTCTACAGCAATGATGGCGTCGTCCACCAACAAACCTAGCGCAATGATGAGCGAGCCCAAGGAGATTTTGTGTAAGCCTATGCCCCAGTAATCCATCGCCAAAAACGTCATCGCCAACACCAATGGGATGGTGATCGCGACCACGAGACCAGGGCGCACATCCACATACCAGCCGTAACGCCCGCCTTTGTGAAGCCCGAGTGCAACAAAGCTGACCACCAACACAATGAGCACCGCTTCGATCAACACGCGGACAAATTCACCCACTGATCGCGAGACCGCTTTGGGTTGGTCTTGCACCTGTACCAAGGACACGCCTGCAGGCAAGGATTTTTCAATGCGCGCAGTAGCGGTTTGCAGCGCTTTGCCCAGTTGGATGATGTCACCACCCTTGGCCATCGACACACCGAGGCCAATGACTTCTTTTCCTTGGTGGTGTACTTTGACCGTCGGTGGATCGACATAGCCACGGGTGACATTGGCAATGTCGCCCAACTTGAGTTGCTGTCCCGAACTGCCGCGGATCGGCATGGCTTTGAGTTCGGCTTCAGTATCAAACCGGCCGCCGATACGAATTTGAAATACATCGACAGGCGACTGCATGGTGCCTGCGTTTTCCACCGCGTTTTCTTGACCGAGTTGTAACAATACAGCTTTGAGGTCTAGGCCCAATTGGGCAAGCCTTTTCTGTGGAATTTCAACGAAGATTTTTTCGTCTTGCACACCAAACTGCTCGACTTTGGCCACATAGGGAACGCGCAAAAGTTGTTGTCGCACGTCATCTGCAAAACGTTTGACTTCAGCGGGCGAAAAACCGGGCGCATCTAGCGCATAGATAACGCCAAAGACATCGCCAAATTCATCGTTGAAAAAAGGCCCTTGTACGCCCTGCGGCAAGGTGTAGCGGATATCGCCGATTTTTTTGCGCACCGTGTACCAAACATTGGGTACGTCCGCCGGTTTGGAATAGTCTTTGATCTGAAAAATGATGAGCGATTCGCCTGGCTTGGAGTAGCTGCGGATCTTGTCTGAGAAAGGTACCTCTTGCAGCGTGCGCTCGATTTTGTCGGTGACTTGCTCGGCCACTTGCTGCGCCGTGGCGCCAGGCCAGTAGGTACGCACGACCATCGCGCGGAAGGTGAATGGTGGGTCTTCATCTTGGCCGAGCTGGAAATAGGCGGCGACGCCCAAGACCATCAGCACGACCATCAAATAACGCGTTAAGGCGGGATGTTCAATCGCCCATTTGGAGAGGTTGAAGTCTTTCATCGTCGCCTCACTTCGGCGCTGCGAACACAGACACTTTTTGTCCAGGCGTCAACACATGCACGCCAGAGACAACGACTTGGTCTCCGTTGTTTAAACCGCTATTGACTACAGCGTCATTACCGTCGGCCGTGGTCACGTCGATGATGCGCGGCTGCACGGTCATATTGGCGCTGTCTAGTAACCAGACTTGGGTTTTACCGCCTTCAAATCGCAATGCACTGCTGGGCAGTTTGACAATTTTCGAAGTGGCTAATTTGCCGCGCGGCAAGCTGACATTCACCGTGGCGCCCAAAACCCCTTTGGCTCCGTCGGCCAAAGCCGCTTTGACTAAAAAAGTGCGGGTCACAGGGTCTGCGCTGGCGGAGACATCGCGCACTTTCGCGTTAAGCACCGAGTCGTCGTTCCACAAGCGCACTTGCAGGGGGTCTCCGGTGGCGAAGTATTTCAACTTGTCCTCGGGTACCGAGAACCAGACATCACGCGGGCCGTCGATGGCTAAGCGCACCACGGGCTGGCCAGCAGACACCACTTGCCCGACGCTAGCATCGACCGAAGTGACCACGCCAGCAGCGTCTGCCATCAAACGGGTGTAAGACGACTGGTTGCCCTGCACTGCGTTTTGGGCCTGAGCTTGTTGCCACTGGGCCTGCGCGGCTTTGTAGATCGAATCGCGACGCTCTAATTCAGCAGAGCTAATGAAGCCTTGGTCAAACAAGCCTTGGTAGCGTTTGAGGTCGGCGGCGGCTAAATCGCGGTTGGTTTGGGCGGAGGCGAGTTGTGCGGTCGATGCGACGGCAGCCAAACGGTAGTCCATAGGGTCCAACTCGGCCAGCAATTGGCCTGCTTTGACGCGTTGACCGATTTCTGCGGGGCGGTGTAGCAACTTGCCATTGACGCGAAAGCCCAAGGCGGTTTCGATGCGGGCGCGGACCTCGCCTGAGAACTCAAATTCCATTGCCATGTCGGACTGCCCCACGGTCAACACCTTGACAGATCGCACAGGCGCCTCAGCGGTTTCTGGCTTGCCACAGGCAGCTAAGAATGCCACGCTCAAAAATAGAACAACAGCTAGGCCGTTTGGCTTAGGGAAGTGCGACATGGGGAACCTAATTAATAATGACTGACTGGTCAGTAATATAGCTTATTGGTGTTTTCCCTGCTCGCGCTACTGGCAAAAAGCGACAATGCCAGCCATATGCCAGCCGCCATAGAACAAGCTTCCATCGACCATTACGAAAACTTTCCTGTCGCCTCGTGGCTGTGCCCTGCTCGCCTGCGACCTGCCGTGGTGGCTATTTACCACTTTGCGCGGACTGCTGACGATTTGGCCGACGAAGGAGACGCGACCACCGAGCAGCGTCTGGAAGACTTACACCAATACCGAGCAGAGCTCGACCTGTGTTTGAACGGGCAAGCTCCGAAGGACACACGCTGGGTTCAGGTGTTTGCCAATTTGCAGTCTGCTGTGCGGATGTTTGATTTGCCCGCGCAACCCCTGCGCGATCTGTTGTCGGCTTTTGAACAAGACGTGTCTTACACCAGCGTCGGGCACAGATACCGCGACCGCGATGCGCTAATGGACTACTGCCGTCGTTCTGCCAACCCCGTGGGTCGGTTGATGTTGCATTTGTATGGGGTGAGCGATGCGCAAAGCTTGGCGCAAAGCGACGCGATTTGCAGCGCCCTGCAACTGATTAACTTTTGGCAAGACCGCACCCGCGATTTGGAATGGGGGCGGGATTACTTGCCGCAAGACAGCAGTTTGGGTGCCGAATTGCAGTTTGCGCGGGCCTTGATGGCACAAGGCGCGCCGCTGGTACACCGTGTGCCTGGGCGTGCAGGTTGGGAATTGCGTGCGATGGTGCAAGGCGGGCTGTGTGTTTTGGGCAAGGTAGATGCTTTGTACGCTGCAGAAATGGCTCTACTCTCAAAGAAAGCCCAAACTTCGCAGCAGACTGATGCATGGCACGTCAACGCTAATGATGCCTCCTTAAAACTTCCAAGACCCGTTATCACAAAATGGGACATGGCTGGCATTGCTTGGAAGTGTTTGTGGATGTAATGGCTTCACCTTGTAAGTTTGTGGACGTAGTGGTTTCACCTTGTATGTCGAATTTTGGGTTTACGCAGTTGCTATCAGCGAACCAATCCAAGCATTGATAATTCCCATCACATGACGCCCCAAGAATACGTTCAACAAAAAGCCGCCTCGTCGGGCAGTAGCTTTTATTACGCATTCTTGTTTTTGCCGCCACAACGCCGAAGTGCGATCACTGCGTTTTATGCGTTCTGCCGCGAAGTCGACGATGTGGTCGATGAAGTGACAGACCCAGGCGTCGCTCAAACCAAACTGGCTTGGTGGCGAAACGAAGTGCACCAGTCTTTTGCGGGCAAGCCAACGCATCCTGTGATGCAAGCCTTGCAGCCCCTGTGCGCGGAGTTTGCGATTGAAGAACACAGCTTGCAATCTGTGATCGAAGGTTGCGAGATGGACTTGAGCCAAACCCGCTACCTCGACTACCCCGCCCTGTCGCGCTATTGCCATTTGGTGGCGGGCGTGGTGGGCGAGGTATCAGCCAAGATTTTTGGGCAGACAGACTCAGCAACTACCGCCTATGCCCATACGCTGGGCCAAGCGTTTCAGTTAACGAACATCATCCGTGATGTGGGCGAAGATGCTTTGCGCGGACGTATTTACCTGCCGGTTTCCGAGTTGCAGCAGTTCGATGTCAAAGCGCATGAAGTGCTCAACCGTATTCCGTCGGAGCGCTTTGTCGCTTTGATGCAGTTCCAGGCAGAACGCGCCCATGGCCTGTATGAACAAGCTTTGGATTTGTTACCTGCCTACGAATTCAAAGCCCAAAAGCCGGGACTGATGATGTCTAGCATTTACCGCACCTTGCTGCGTGAGATTGAAGCCAAACAATTCCCGGTGTTGCAACAACGTGTGGCACTCACTCCCTTACGCAAACTATGGCTTGCGTGGAAGATGCAGGCGCTTGGGCGTTTTTAAGCCTCTGTGAAAAAGTTAAGCATCATCGGCGCAGGATGGTCGGGCTTAGCCTGTGCAGTTGCAGCTACGCAAGCAGGCTGGCAAGTGGAGTTGTTTGAAGCCGCACACGAGGCCGGTGGACGCGCACGTAGTTTGGATCAAACTTTTGCAGGCGTTCCACTCGATAACGGGCAGCATATTTTGCTGGGGGCTTACCGAGACACCCTTGATTTGATGCGCACTGTCGGCGTGAATCCGAATGAGGTGTTGCTGCGATTACCTTTAGATTTGCGAACTGCGGATGGCTTGGGATTTAAGTTACCGAATGGCTTGTTAGGCGGTCATGCCAATAATTTTCCGACCTCTTCTTTCCCATCTTCTTTGCCCACTTATTTATCTGCATCTGATTTAACTCCCTCTTTGCCGAATTCTTTGTTGGGGACTCTGAGTGCGTCTTGGAAACTATTGGTCGGAGTTACTTTTGCAAAAGGCTGGAGCACCGACGACAAATGGCGCTTGATGCAGGCTGGCTGGCGTTGGCGAGTGGCCGGTTTCACTTGCGATGCCACGTGGTCAGTCCACCAACTGTGTGAAGCTTCACAACTCACACCAAACGTAGTGCAAGGACTGATAGAGCCGCTCTGTCTGTCCGCCCTCAATATGCCTTTGCAGAGCGCCAGTGCGGCAGTCTTTTTGCGGGTCTTGCATGACGCGATGTTGAGTGGGGTGGGCTCTTCTGATTTGCTGATACCCAAAACCGATTTGGGGGAGCTGTTTCCGCATGCTTGCCTGGAATGGTTGCGCCGGAGAGGTGCGCAGGTGCATTTAGGAACACGGTTTACCCAAGAAGATTTGGCGCAATGGCTTGACGAATCTCATGGCGGTCCAACGACAAAATTTTTACAAACAAGCATTAGCCAAGACAGAGATGAACTTGACAAGAAAATTACTACAACAGAAGCAACTACTGAAAGGGTTTTGGTCATAGCTTGTCCCGCTTGGGAGGCAGCCCGCTTAACGCAGAGGGTCGCGCCCGCTTGGTCAGCCCAGGCCCAAGCGCTTTCGCATACCGCTATTGCCACGGTCTATTTGCAATGTCACGATGCTGGGTTTATTGGTTTGAATAGGCCAATGGTCGCCCTGAAGATGCATCCAAACGCTCCAGCGCAATTTGTGTTCGACCGAGGCATCCTCTGCCAACAACCCGGTTTACTCGCGGCGGTGGTCAGCGCGTCTGAGGACGAGCGCGAACAAATCTCAGCGCTTGTGCAACAACAAGTAGCCGAGCAACTTGGCTTGAAACAGCTCAGCGTTGTTCAAACCGTAGTTGAAAAACGTGCAACGTTTGCGTGTTTACCCAATACCTTTGAAGGGCCCAACCAAGCCGGCGTCAAACCAGATATGTTTGTCACACCACATATTTTTGCCTGCGGCGACTACGTGCGAGGCCCCTACCCTGCAACCTTAGAAGGCGCTGTTCGATCAGGCCTGCAACTGGTCCGCCACCTCGGTTAAGTGGCGCACTGTCCACGGTTGTGGCGAGTCGTGCGTCCACGGATGGCCCTGGGGGTTGATCCACACCGCGTGCAAACCCGCTTCGCGCGCACCCCACGCATCGGCATGGGCGTCGTCACCCACGTGCAGGATTTGATTCGGGTTTATCGCCAAATGCGAAGTGGCGAGTTGGTAAATCTTTGGATCTGGTTTCGCAACGCCTGCTTCATGGGCTTTGAATGCGGCATCAAAGTAGGGCGCCGCAGGCGTAACAAACACGTCTGCCGTGCCGTTGGAAATAGCAACCAGTCGGTATTTGGCAGCTAGGCGGGCCAAGGCCTCTGCCACCCCGTCGTAGAGCGTGACGCGTTGTCTTGCGGCATTGAAGACTTCATAAGCCTTATCAGCCAATTGCGGATCGTCGCCCGCTTGGCGCATGGTTTCACGAATCACCTCGCAGCGCAGAAAGCCCAAGTCATGGGCTTTGGTCGTGTGTTTTGCGACCACCCTTTGTCGAATGGCTTGTTTGACTTCGGATTGCTGGGTCAGTTCTGCCGTTTTGGGTGCGTTTGTCAGCAACCAACGGAGCAAATCTTGCTCGGCGCCTGCAATGGTGGGCGCGACGGGCCACAGTGTGTCGTCTAGGTCTAAGGTAATCGCTTGGATGTGTGAAAGTGCATGCATGTCTAGGCGAGAATAACGCATGCTTCAACCTCCCTTCGCCCAAGAGCCGCCTTTTAGCCACGGCCAAACCCCGCGCACCGCAGTATTGTTTTGCAACCTCGGCACGCCTGATGCCCCCACTGCGAGCGCTTTACGCCGCTATTTGGGCGAGTTTTTAAGCGACCACCGCGTGGTCGAAATCCCCCGTTTGGTGTGGATGTTGATCTTGCACGGCATTATTTTGCGCATCCGTCCTGCCAAGTCGGCTTTGAAATACGCCAGTATTTGGACAGCTGAAGGCTCGCCACTCAAGGTCTGGACCGAGCGCCAAGCGCAAGCCTTAGACGCTGCATTTGCCCAACGCAATGAACAGGTACGTGTGCGCTATGCCATGCGTTACGGCAATCCATCCATGGCGTCGCAACTCGACGCCCTGAAAGCCGAAGGCTTTACCCGTGTCTTGGTGATGCCGGCTTATCCGCAATACTCAGGTACCACTACGGCCAGCGTGTTCGATGCGGTCTATACATGGGGCCAGCGCACCCGCTTGTTGCCCGAGTTCCGGTTTATCAACCACTACCACGACCACATCGCTTACATCGCATCTTTGGCAAAGCAGGTGCGTACGCATTGGGCAGAGCACGGCCAAGGCGAACGCTTGGTCATGAGTTTTCATGGAGTGCCTGAGCGCACACTGCATTTGGGTGACCCTTACCACTGCGAGTGCTACAAAACAGCGCGATTACTTGGCGAGGCCTTGGGTCTCAACAAATCGCAATACATCGTGACTTTTCAATCGCGCTTTGGCAAGGCGAAATGGCTGGAGCCCTATACCGAGCCCACCTTGGTTGCGTTGGCAGAGCAAGGCGTGAAAAAAGTAGATCTGATCTGCCCGGGCTTTACCAGCGACTGCTTGGAAACTTTGGAAGAGATTGCGCAGGAGGCGCAAGAAGCATTTATGCACGCGGGTGGCAAGCAGTTCCACTACATCCCGTGCTTGAACGACAACCCTGATTGGATTGAGGCGATGCACGCGATTGCAACTATGCATCTTGCAGGTTGGTCTTTGGGTGCGCCTGATGCGGATGCGCTAGCCATTAGCCGAAGCGAGGCAATATCTCGCGGCGGTGTTTGAAAAAACGCATTTAATAATTATTGATTTGGCACCCTCGTTCAGGGAGGAACGCTTTGCAAGCCTACTGAGGCTTGCTAGCAGAAGGTGCAGCTGGAGAAGTTTGGGTTGCGGCTGGCACAGGAGGCGCTACTGAACTAACTGGTGCCTGCGAAGCTGAAGGAGCCGGTGCAGGCGTTGTTACAACTGCAGGACGGGCAGCAGGCACCACATTTACGGGCGCGCTAGTTGGGACACTCGATGGAGTCGATGTTGTCAAAGGGGCGGTTGAAGTCGCAGGGGCGGGCGTAGCCGATGGAGCAGCTGGTAAAGCACCTGAGGCAGTAGCACTAGGAGCCGAAGCTGCAGGTTCAGGTTGCTCAGGGGGTAACACTTGGATTGGGGGCGGTGGTTCAACCGGAGGAGTTGGTGCAGGTTTTTGCATGACAGCAGCCAACCCCAAGGCAGCAACAAATAAAGCAATGATGAACCACAAAGAATTTTTAGACTTGGACTTGTCTTCGCTGTCCAATGCTGAATTCGTTGATTTTTGAATCACTGAAGTTTCAATTGATGGCGCTTTGAGATAGGGTTTGAAAGCAGGAGAAGCGATGTCTTTTGGGCTCGCATTGCTGTCATGGATATCTTGGCCAGTGGAAGCGGTTAATTCAGTATGCGCTTTGCCACTAGCAGAGGGGTCAGCGTGCGCATTCTCGCTAGTATGGCTTGTCACAACCTCTTGGCTTGCAACCTCGTCAACCATAACTTCTGGCTCTTGGACCACAAACACAGATTGTTCGGACAAGCCCAATATGCCACCTACTTTTTTGGCGGCAGTGACTTTAACGTTTTCACTGTAAAAGGAGCTGGTACCGCCCTCTTCGATTTGTTTGACCTGTTTGTTAGACAAACAAGCACGAGTGGCTAGATCTGACAGGGCCCATCCCAATTCTTCGCGACGCATACGCAAAAGCGCGCCGTTGATTTGTGGGATGTGGTTATCCATTTACTTGACCAACAAGAGTTCGCCTTTGATAGATGCGCCTTTTTGGACTGACAAAGTTTGATAGACCACATGGCCATCGACTGACGCAGAGGATGTGACGATCAACTCGTTACAGGTAGCTGTTCCAGAGAACTTGCCTTTGATATGCAAGCTGCTGCAAGTAACAACACCTTCCACTTGGCCGCGTGCGCCAATGGTGAGTTCGTCTACTTGAATTTGGCCATTGAGTGCGCCTTCCACATGGATCGCACCTTTGGCAGCGATCTCACCGCGGAACGAGAAGCCTTCGCTCAGGATAGAGGGCTTGTTTGCGGTGGTGGTGATCATGTCCATCATGCTGCCTCTAGCAGCAGGGGCAGGACTCGGTGTAGGAGCAGTATTTTCAGGGGCTTCTGACGCCATTTCTTCGTCCTCAACAGGATTTGTGACAGGTACATCCGTCGGCGGATTAACGTTGTTGGTTTTGGATTTGTTGAACATATTGTGCCGTCCGAATAACTTTCTGGGGATTGACAGGATAACCGCCAATCAAAATCTCTAAATGTAAATGTTTTCCAGTAGAAGAAGAACCTGTGTTGCCAATATTGCCCAACACTGACTCAAGTGTCACTTTGTCGCCGAGCTTGACTTGCAAGTTAGCCATATGCCCATACAAGGATTCAACTCCGTTGGTATGACGCACAACGACGGTATTTCCAAGCTGTGGCTGGTACTCCGCTAAAACAACGACTCCAGGCTTGACTGGATGCACCTTTTCTTCGCCTGTTTGGCTCAGCAAATCAACACCCGTGTGGAAATGCGTTTGACCAGAAATAGGATGACGTCGGATACCAAAGTCAGAGGAGACGCTGTAATTGGGCACAGGCATAGAACTTGGCAAGGAATACATCACCTCGCGCATGGCGCGGTTGCTGGAGAGTTCTTCCGCGACTTTGCCGCGCAGCAAAGGGTTGTCCTTGACGTCGTCTTCCAAGGCGTAGCCCCCGTTGGCAGAGTTTTGCTGAATGATCTTGACGATTTTTTCGGTCAGGCCAGAAGATTCGAGTTGCGACTTCATCGTCACGTTCTCTTGCGCCACAGCCACCATAGACGTATCGACGAAACGGCGAATGCTCATATCGCGATCACGAATGGTTTGGGCCAAAGACACCATTTGCTCTTCTGACATGCTCAACCGCTCTGGGTTGTCGTTGTCTGACACACTGCTGAGCAAAGCACGGTACACCTCTTCGTGCGAGCGCTCCAGCTTGGAACGGCTCACCATCAAACCAATGCTAGTGACGAGCAAAATACCGATAGATATCAACATCACCCCAGTAGCCAGAATACCGCCACGGACTAGAAAACTTTGGACGCGCGCACTGATATTGAGATAGTGCAGGTCGCCGTTTTGTTCCAAGATGATGCGCGCGTCTTCATACTGGCGCGTCCATCCCTTGACGACCAAACCTGGCACCAATGGAATGCTTTTGAGGATTCGGTTAAACCGCATGACCCGCTGGTAACTTAGGCCGCAGGTGTGGTGCCGACTTGGATCGCAGGACCATCAGCGCTTTGGCTGAGCGTACCTTCGATTTCGCCACCCTTTTCGATTTCGATTTCAGCGTACTGCACCTTGCCGGCAATCTTGCCAGTGGCGCGCACGATCAAACTCTTTTCGCTGATGATGGTGTTGTGCAACTGTCCACGCACGTCAATCACCTTGGCAGAGACGCGACCGGTGATGCGACCGGTTGGGCCAATCAGTACTTCTTCTGCGGTCAAGTCACCTTCGATCACGCCATTGATGATGGCTTTGGATGGGACGGTGAAAGTGCCTTTGACGACAACGCCGTCGCCAATGACGACGCTTTCGAGTGATTCTGATTGGTTAGACATATGGACTCCTTGCTCAAAATTTTAGCAAACAAAGTGCCAAAAATGCCTGATTGTTGATTTTTTTGTTGTTTAAATGTAAAAAAAAATCTATGCAAAGCAAAGACTTAGATGAATTTCTGAAGGTGCTTCCTAACCCTCGAGCCCCCAACTTTTTTACAAATCTAGAACCAATATGTCCGACTTCGCGCGCGAGCAGCAAGGCGTAAATTGGTCATTTGCGTCTTGCTCTTCAGGGGTGAGGTACATGTCGCGATGGTCAGGAGTCCCATCCACGACCCGCGTCAAACATGTGCCACAAATCCCTTGACCGCATGAAATCGGAACATTGAGCCCTGCGCCATGCAAAGCGTCCAATACCGTTTGATGGGCAGCCACCAGTATTTCTTGACCCGTAGTCGCCAGTTTGACGGTGAATGCTGTGTCAGCCATGGGCTGCCTCCTCGTTGATGAATATCTGCGTCAGTGCCATTTTTAGAGCCACTTATTGGACGATCTCTTGCGCCATTTCCTGCGCCAGCAATCGGTCGATCACCCGACGCGACTGCACGCCGCCGGCATCGATATTGAGTTTGAGCAGCTCGCGCGCAGGATGCGCCAGCAAGTTCTTTTGTTGCAACTCGAGCATTTGCAAGTCCTCAGAAAATATCTTGCCCTGCCCTTCTCTGATAGACGCGGTCAAGTTCGTATCTTGCGGTTGGAATTTGCGCGCCATGCCCCAAAAATACCAAATCGAGGTCTCGGTCTCGGGGGTAATGAAGTCGACCACTACGCTGTAAGCCTTGACGTGGTCGGGCGCGTGATAACCACCATGGCCCGCATGCGCTACGCCCACCTCAATCATGACGTGGCTGGGCGGCGTGAAATGGCATATCTGCCAACGGTCAACGGGCACGTCATCGGCTAACTTATTGCCACGCAAAGCCATCTTCCAAAAAGGCGGCGCGGTGATGTTTTCCATAAAACGGCTGGTGGTGACATGGTCACCATCCGTCTTGGTGACGCAAGGCACTTCGTCGATTTCCTTTTGCCCAATCGTGCTGGCGTGCACATAGGTTTCGTGCGTCAGGTCCATTAAGTTGTCGACCATGAGGCGGTAATCACAGGCGATGTGATAAAGACCACCGCCATAAGCCCAAGCAGGGTTGTCGAAGAACTCAAACTTAGGAATCAGGTCTTCACTCGCTTTGTTGGCCTGTCCTGGCCACACCCAAACAAAACCGTAGCGCTCGACCACAGGAAAACTGCGAATCGCCGGAAAGCCCCGCACGCGCTGGCCGGGCATAGCGATGGTTTTACCCTCGCATCCCATCTCGAGTCCGTGGTAGCCACAGACCAAATTACCGTCTTTCACAAACCCAAGCGAAAGCGGGGCGCCACGGTGCGGACAAAAGTCCTCCAAGGCAACCGCTTGTCCTTGCGCGCCTCGATAAAACACCATGCTCTCGCCACAAATCTTGCGCCCCAGAGGTTTGTCTTGGAAGTCGTCTGGCATGCACGCCACGTACCAAGCATTTTTTAAAAACATTGCAGCCCCCAATAAATTAAGTTCTTGCTACTCCAAGCAACTGGTCAAGCAACTCTGGTTTCGACGCCAAAGTCTCTGCTGAACCCTGGTGCACCACCCGTCCCTGGTCCAACACCACCGCTTGGTGGCTGATCGCCAAAATCGCTTGCGGATGCTGTTCCACGATGATGGCCGATAAACCCTCTTCGCGAGTGATACGCGCAATCGCACGTAAGAGTTCTTGCACGATGATGGGCGCCAAACCTTCGAGTGGCTCATCCAACAGCAGTAAACGCGGGTTCAAAACCAAGGCGCGTCCCACTGCCAACATTTGCTGTTCGCCGCCAGATAGCTGCGTGCCCAAATTGGTTTTGCGTTCAGCCAAGCGAGGAAAGAGATCGTAGACCCGCTCAGGCGTCCAAGAAGCATGTGCACCTCTGTCAGCGCGCACAGCCTGCGCAACCGCGGTTAGGTTTTCATGCACGGTGAGCGATTTAAAAATACAACGCTCTTGCGGCACCCAGCCAATGCCGGCTTCGGCGCGCAGAAAAGACGCCAGCGTGTGCAAAGGTTTGCCCGCCAAAAATATCTGTCCGCCATGTTGGCGTGTCGCGCCAACTAGCGTGTCCATCAAGGTGGTTTTGCCTGTGCCGTTACGCCCGAGAAGCGCCAACGTTTCGCCCTCTGCCAAGGTAAGGCTGATGTCGTTCAAAACCACCGCTTCGTCATAGCCCGCGCTCAGATGTTCGACACGCAATAACTCAGACATGCGCGCCCTCCCCGTGTCCTAAATAGACAGCCTTGACTTGGGGGTCTTGGGCAATTTCTGCAGGCGTGCCTTCGGTCAACACTGCACCGTTCACGAGAACCGTGATGCGCTTGGCAAATTCAAACACCAAATCCATATCGTGCTCAATCAGCACGACCGACACGTCTACAGGCAAAGCAGAAACAGTATGTAAAAGCTCTTCGCGCTCGCCCGCTGGCACACCAGCCACAGGCTCGTCCAACAGCAATACGCGCGGTTCGCACGCCAAGGCGATCGCCATTTCTAACAAGCGGCGCTTGCCGTAGGGCATTTGCTCGGTGCGTTGGTGCATCACATCGGTCAAGCGGAATTGCTCCAACAGCTGACCGCAACGCTCGACCACCGCTTTGTCTTGTCCCAGCGCTTGCCACCAACGCGATCCCAAGCCACGGTGTTGCGAGACCACCATCACCAATGTCTCCAGCGGCGTCATGCCACTAAAAAGTTGGTTGATTTGGAACGTACGCACCAAACCTCGGCTCACCCGCTGGTGGGGTGCTAGGTCGGTGATGTCCGCACCTTCTAAGGTAATGCGTCCTTCGCTTTGGGGCAACACGCCTGTGATGAGGTTGATCAGCGTAGTCTTTCCAGCGCCATTAGGACCAATCAATGCGTGGCGGGCGCCTTGGGTGATTGACAGGTTCACATGGTCGGTCGCGGTGATACCGCCAAAGCGTTTGACCAGTCCGTGGGTTTGCAGAACGACTGTGCTGGAATTCATGAGCGCCCCATCCACGTCCAAGGCTTGAACAAGCGCTCGCGCCCGACCATCACCAAGACCACCAAAAACAAGCCCATCCAAAAGGTCCAGTATTGCGGGGTGATGTTTGAAATCACGTCGTGCATCAACTTAAACACCACAGCTCCGACCACGCCCCCATATAACCAGCCGACGCCGCCTATCACCAGCATCAACATCACGTCGGCTGAACGCTCCAAAGCGAATACATCTAGCGAAGCAAATCCCGTGGTTTGCGCCATCAACGCACCAGCAGCACCAGCAATACCTGCGGCAATTGTGTAAACCACCGCCAAGCGCGCAGAAACGGGCACACCAATAGCCATCGCGCGCAAACGGTTGTCGCGCACTGCCATCAATGTGGCACCAAAAGGTGAATGAAGAAAAAGATCGCCAACAAAATAGCCAATGAATAACTCGCTGCCACTTGGCCCATCAAGTCAAATTCAAAGCGTCCAAGCACCGGGCCCATGACCACACCTTGCAGTCCGTCAGAGCCACCGGTCAATCCGTCGAACTTATTGGCCAACTCAAACAAGATGAGTGCCATACCCAAGGTGACCATCAAGCGCGTCAGATCACTACCTCGCAAAATCGTCGCCGAACAGAGCGCACCCAAAACACAAGCCGCCGCTGTTCCGACTACCAAACCTAACAATGGATCAGGATGTATCCACTTGGCGAACAACGCCGCTGTGTAGGCCCCGAAGCCCAGAAACGAAGCATGTCCCAATGACACGATGCCGCCATAACCCAAGACCAAATCCAACGACACCGCAAACAGCGCCACGATGGCAATCTCGTTGATGATCAAAGCATGGTGAGGGAAAGCCCAAGGCGCTGAAAAAGCCAAGAGCCATAAAACTGGCTCCCACCATTGCACGGCAGATTTCTTCAAGAGAGGCATTTGCAAGTTCGCCAAATCACTTCCCTCCTTGCCGCACAAACAAGCCTTGCGGACGCCACATCAGAATCGCCAGCATCAAGGTGTAAACGATGAAAGCACCCAACTTCGGTACGTAATATTTACCCGCCACATCGGCCACTCCCAAAAGCAAAGCCGCCAGCAAAGGACCAGTGATAGAAGAAGTGCCGCCCACCGCCACGACGATCAAAAAATACACCATAAATTTGAGTGGGAAAGTGGGGTCCAGCCCCAGCACCTCAGCACCCAAAGCGCCACCCAAGCCCGCAAGGCCCGAGCCCACAGCAAAGGTCATGGCAAACACCACATTCACGTTAATACCCATGCCTGCTGCGACGCGCGGGTCGTCCACACTCGCACGCAAGCGGCTGCCAAAACGGGTGGCCGACAAGACATATTGCAAGCCAACCGTCAGTGCCGCACACACCGCGATGATGAACAAACGGTAGTGCCCCATACCCAATTCCCAAGGCGTGCCAGCACCCAACTCGGTACGGCCTTTCAGCCACTCAGGAAGTTGCATGATTTGCTGCTGCGAACCGACAAAGTAATCGACTGAGGCCACTGCCATAAATGCTAGCCCGATCGAAAACAGCACCTGGTCCAAATGCGGCTTGCGGTACATAGGGCGGTACAAAGTGCGCTCTAAAAAAGCACCTAGTAGCGCGGTGCCTGCAAATGCAATCGGCAAACAAACCAAAAAAGGCACGTCAAACCGCTGCATCAGCACGACAGTGAGGTAGCCCCCCACCATAGCAAAAGCGCCATGAGCGAGGTTGATGAAGTTCATCAACCCCATGGTCACCGACAGGCCTACGGCCAGAATGAACAGCAGCATGCCATAGGCAATGCCGTCAAACAGAATCGTCACAGGGTCTTATTTTTTCTTGCCAGGGTCTTTGACGTCTTTGAGGGTTTCAAACTCTTGGTTATAGAGTTGGCCGTTGACTTTTTCCACCTTGCGGATGTAGATGTTGTGCACCACATCACGGGTTTGCGCGTCGATAAACATGGGTCCGCGTGGGCTTTCAAAAATCTGCCCTTTCATAGCCGCCAGCAATTCTTCACCGCTACCGCCTTTGGTAGCCTTGGCTGCTTCATAAATCACACGCATGCCGTCGTAACCGCCTACCGCCATAAAGTTGGGGCGCAAGCCTGCGTTGGCTTTCTCAAAAGCGGCTACAAACTTCTTGTTGACCGCTGAGTTGTGCGAAGTGGAATAGTGGTGCGAGGTCACCACGCCCACCGCCACTTCGCCCATGCCGTTCAAGATATCGTCATCCGTGATGTCACCCGTGCCGATCAATTTGATACCGGCTTTGTCCATGCCGCGCTCTGCATACTGTTTCATAAGCGCCGCACCTGCACCGGAAGGAACAAATACAAACATCGCGTCGGGCTTGAGGTCACGCACTTTTTGTAGGAAAGGTGCAAAGTCTGGATTGCGCATGGGCACACGCAAGGTATCAACCACTTGGCCACCATTGAACAAGAAGCGGTCTTTGAAATATTTTTCTGCGTCAATACCTGGGCCGTAGTCTGACACCAAGGTGACTACCTTTTTGATGCCATTATTAGGCGCCCAGTCCGCCATACTGACAGAGGCTTGTGGCAAGGTAAAACTGGTGCGGATGATGAAAGGCGAAGCCTCGGTGATGCTCGATGTGGCAGCTGCCATCACAACCAGTGGTGTTTTGCTTTGGGTGGCGATAGGCGCAGTGGCCAAAGCCAAGGGCGTCAAACCAAAACCAGCCAACACATTGACTTTGTCATTGACGACCAACTCTTGCGCGATGCGCTTAGTCACGTCAGGTGCACTGGTGTCGTCCTTGACGATCAGTTCCACTTTTTTGCCGCCGACAGTCTCGCCGTTTTGGGCCATATAAAGACGCGCTGCGGCTTCAATTTGCTTGCCTGTGGAGGCAAAGGGACCGGTCATGGGCAAGATCAAACCAATTTTGAACTTGTCTTGGGCTATGGCAACGCCAGTTGTGCACAGGACGGCAGATACCAAAGCGGAAACGATTAATGCGCGTTTATTAGTCAAGGGAGTCTCCAAGGGGAAAGAAAAGGGGTTGCTTTTAGGCGGAATGCAAAGGGCTGTACTTTAAACTGTCAGGCTGACATGCGGTTTTCACGCAGGCGAATTTCCCTGTACAAAGCCGCATAGCGGGTCTCACTCCTGAAGGATTTTTCCCAATGAAACGTCGATCCCTGCTCCTAGCCGCTCCTATGGCTTGGAGCTTGGCAAATTTATCTGTGGCGCAAACTGCTTACCCCAGCAAAACCATACGCTACATCGTTCCGGTCTCGGCAGGCGGTGGGTCCGATATGGTGGGTCGTACTGTCTGTGAACGCTTAGGACGGGTGCTTGGACAAACCATCGTGGTCGACAACATTGGCGGTGGCGGTGGTGTCATTGCCTCACAAACCACAGCCCGCGCTGCGGCAGACGGTTACACCTTGATGCAAGGCTACGTAGCCACCCATGGCACGTCACCAGCAACGCGCAAGTTGCCCTACGACGCGATCAAAGACTTCACGCCCATCGGCATGATTGGCACTACACCCAATGTGTTGTGCGTCAATGCCGCCATGCCGATTCAAGATGTCAAAAGCTTTCTTGATTTTGTTCGCAAAAATCCTGGCAAGGTGTCTTATGGCTCTGCGGGTGCTGGTTCTCTCACCCACCTGACCGCTGAACTTTTCAAACTCCAAACTGGTGCATTCATGGTGCACATTCCCTACCGCGGAATTGCCCCAGCCACTACCGATTTGATAGCCGGTCAAACCCAAGCAATGTTCCCCGGGTTGGCGGCTGCCTTGCCCCATATTCGTGGCGGTCGGATTCGCGCCTTAGCTGTGACAGGCACCCACCGCCACTCTCAACTCAAAGACGTCCCCACCCTTGAAGAAGCTGGCCTCAAAGGTTTTGACGCACAACAGTGGTACGGCATCGTGGGTCCTGCCAGCATGCCTTCCCACATCGTCAAACAAATCAACGAAGCGCTTGGCAAAGTTTTATCCCAACCAGACTTCAAAGAAAAGCTCTCAGCTGAGGCGGTTGACTTACTACCCATGACCCCCGAAGCCTTTGGTGCATACATGAAAGCCGATATTGCACGCTGGACGGCTTTGGCCAAAGAGCGGGGCATCATGCTAGATTCTTAAATCACCTTGTATGTTTAAGACTTGTACCGTTAGTTTGTCCATCGCCTTTTTCTCCAGATTCCATTTCCTTTTCTTTTAACTTTATTTACAACCTCACTTTCTCTTCACATGGCCACCAACACCACCGTCGTCGCAGACCACAACGCTCCCGCAGTCACGCAAATCTTGGCCGAGTTCGTCGCTACGCATCCATCGAAAGGATGGTCAGATGCTGTTGACCACGAAGCGCATCGCACTTTTTTAAACTGGTTAGGGTGCGCAATTGGCGCTAGCGACCATGCTGCTGCACGCGCTGCTTTGGCAGCAGTCAATATGTTGCAACCCGCACCGCAAGCCAGCATCGCCGGACGTAAAGATCGCGTCGACATGGCCAGCGCCGCCTTGATCAACGGTATCACCTCACACACCTTTGACTTTGACGACACCCATCTCAAAACCATCATCCATCCTGCGGGTCCAGTTGCTTCAGCTTTGTTGCCGTTGGCGGAACACATTGGTTCATCAGGTCGCGAAGTGATCGACGCATTGGTACTAGGCATCGACGTCGCTTGCCGCATGGGCAACACCGTCTACCCAGAGCATTACGACCGCGGCTGGCATATCACCGGCACCACAGGCATGCTGGGTTCTGCAGCAGCGTGTGCGCGTTTGCTCAAACTCAACACCCAACAAACTGCCATGGCTTTGGGCATCGCTGCATCGCAACCGATTGGTTTGCGCGAGCAGTTTGGCACTATGACCAAGCCTTTCCATCCTGGCGGTGCAGCGCGTGCGGGTTTGATGTCTGCGCTGATGGCCAAACATGGATTCACCTCTAGCGGCAAAGCGCTCGAAGCGCCCCGCGGTTGGGCGCAAGTGGTCTCCACCAAATCCAACTGGAACGAAGTCACCGGCGAACTCGGCAAGCGCTTTGAAATCAGCTTCAATACCTACAAGCCATTTGCGTGTGGCATCGTGATCCACCCCAGCATCGACGCATGTGTGCAGTTGCGCGAGCAAGGTGTCAAGGCCGAAGACGTGGAACGCATTGAATTGCGTGTGCATTCTCTGGTGCTCGAACTCACTGGTAAAAAAGAACCTGCAGATGGTTTGCAAGGCAAGTTCAGCGTCTACCACGGGTGCGCGGCTGGTTTGATCTTCGGCCGTGCGGCGGAAGAAGAATTTGACGACCACATCGTCACGCGCGAAGACGTGGTGACCCTGCGCCGCAAAGTGCAAGCCACGGTGGACAACAGCATCCGTGAAGAAAGCGCTGACGTCACTGCGTTTTTGAAAGATGGTCGCAAGATCCATGTGTTTATCGAACACGCCATCGGCTCAGTGCAACGCCCCATGACCGATGCCGCGTTGGAAGCCAAATTCCATGGCATGAGTGACGCTGTGATTGGCGCTGACAAAACCAACGCGCTACTTAAAGCGTGTTGGAACTTAGGACAGGCAACTGACGTGCATGCGCTGACTGCACTCACCCACGCTTAGCTTTTCACCCTACTCACAAAAGTAAAGACTAATTTAATGACTACCACTGCTGCTACCAAAGTCGGCCTCATCGGACTAGGCGCCATGGGCTCAGGCATGGCTGCTTCGCTGCGACGCGCAGGCTACGACATACATGTCTTCGATGTACGCCAAGAAGTTGCCGAAAAATTTGTCAAAGATGGCGGCCACGCCTGCAAAAGCGTCGCTGAACTCGGCGCAGCATGCGACGTGGTGGTGAGCGTCGTTGTTAACGCAGCGCAAACCGAAGCCGTGTTGTTTGGCCCCCATGGCGACGGCACAGGGTGCGCCGCCGCTATGCGCGCGGGTAGTGTGTTTGTGATGTGCTCCACCGTCGACCCTAATTGGTCGGTGGCGCTAGAGACTCGGTTAGAAAAACTAGGGCTTTTATATGTTGATGCCCCCATATCTGGCGGTGCAGCCAAAGCCGCCAGTGGCGAGATGACCATGATGACCGCCGCCAAACCGGCTGCCTATGCCAAATGCGAAGCTATGTTGAATTCGATGGCGGGCAAGGTCTACAAATTGGGTGACCATGCAGGGGCGGGTAGCAAAGTCAAAATCATCAACCAATTGTTAGCGGGCGTGCACATTGCGGCTGCCGCTGAAGCCATGGCGCTCGGTTTGCGCGAAGGCGTCAATCCAGACGCTTTGTACGACGTCATCACCCACAGCGCTGGCAACAGTTGGATGTTTGAAAACCGCATGGCCCATGTGCTGGCTGCAGACTACACGCCTCTATCTGCTGTCGATATTTTTGTGAAAGATTTAGGGCTTGTGCTGGACATGGCGCGCGCTAGTAAATTTCCGCTTCCACTTTCTAGCACCGCGCACCAAATGTTTATGCAAGCTTCGACTGCTGGTTTTGCCAAAGAAGACGACAGCGCTGTAATCAAAATATTTCCTGGTGTCGATTTGCCTAAAGCGAAAAAATAAATGTCCAAACCTCTTTTATTAGGCTGCATTGCCGACGACTTCACAGGCGCTACCGATTTAGCCAACAACTTGGTTCGCGCGGGTATGCGCGTGGTCCAAACGATTGGTGTTCCTAATGCCCCCCTATCGGCTGAAGTAGACGCCGTAGTTGTTGCATTGAAATCGCGCACCATTGCGCCACAAGACGCTATCGACCAATCGCTGCAAGCTTTGCAGTGGTTGCAAGGCCAAGGCGCGCAACAGATTTATTTCAAATACTGCTCTACATTCGACAGCACGGCGCAAGGCAATATTGGGCCTGTCACTGAAGCGCTGATGCAAGCGCTTCAAACCGACTTCACCATTGCGACCCCTGCATTCCCTGACAACGGACGCACCGTTTTCAAAGGTTATTTGTTTGTGGGTGACGTGTTGCTGAATGAATCTGGGATGCAACACCATCCGCTCACACCCATGACCGACGCCAACTTGGTACGTGTGATGCAAGCCCAATGCAAGAGCAAGGTGGGATTGCTCAGCCACAAAACTATTGCACAAGGCGCTGAGGCCATTCAGCAAGAAATTGCAAATCTCCAAAAACAAGGTGTACATATTGCGGTCGTCGATGCGGTCTCGAATGACGACCTGATGCGTTTAGGCCCTGCACTCAAAGGCATGCCTCTGGTGACTGCGGGTTCTGGTGTGGCAATTGGTCTTCCACAAAACTTTGGTCTCTCGCCCACACTGCAAGCCAGCGTATTGCCAAAAGCTTCTGGTCTGCAAGCGGTTGTTTCAGGCAGTTGTTCGCAAGCCACCAATAGACAGGTTGCGCATTTCAAAGCGACTGGTCGTCCTACTTTTTTGATAGACCCTTTGCATTTAAAAGGTAGTTGGGAAGACTTAGTTCAAGAAGTACTTGCTTGGGCACAAGGACATTTAGTGTCTAGCCCTGTGCTGGTGTATTCCACCGCCACCCCTGAGTCGGTGCAAGCCGTGCAATCGCAATTGGGCGTAGAAGTTGCTGGCTACCAAGTGGAACAAGCCTTGGCTGCCATTGCACGTGGATTGGTTCAACAAGGTGTTCACCAATTGGTCATAGCTGGTGGTGAAACATCTGGCGCATGTGTACAAGCTCTTGCGATTGAGCAACTGCAAATCGGTCCACAAATTGATCCTGGTGTGCCTTGGTGCCATGCGCACACACCTATGGGTGGCGTGCATATCACTTTGAAGTCTGGTAACTTTGGTACCGATGATTTCTTCAGCAAAGCCTTTACCTTTTTGTTGCAACAGCCATGACCGCATTGACTACCTCAACCTCACTTAGCGAGATAAAGGCGCGCGAAGAAATTTGTCGCGTTGGCAAAAGCTTGTTCGATCGTGGTTATGTACATGCCACGGCCGGCAATATCAGCGTGCGTTTAGGCAATGGTTTTTTAATCACGCCGACTGATGCGTGTTTGGGCTTTTTAGAACCAGCCAAGTTGTCTCTCCTAGACGCCCAAGGAAACCATGTAAGCGGCGATAAGCCTAGCAAAACGATCGCCTTGCACAAGCGTATCTACGAAGCTGCTGCAACATTTGATGCGCAGACGCGTTGTGTGATTCACACGCACAGCACGCACTGCGTGGGATTGACAATGGCTCATAACTTTCAAACTGAAACACGCAGCAGCTTTGCCACACCACAAGAGTTGTTACCCGCTGTCACCCCCTACTTCGTGATGAAAGTCGGCCATGTACCTGTGATCGACTATCACCGTCCTGGTGCTGTCGAAGCCGCAGAAGCAGTGGCACAAACCATTACCCAATATGGCGAGAAAGGCACTCCCGTTCGCGCTGTCATGTTGTCGCGTCTTGGTCCTAATGTCTGGCACCACTCGCCAGCAACGGCCATGGCTGTTTTGGAAGAGCTTGAAGAGACCGCCAAGTTGGTGCATATGGCAACAGGCCCTATCACACCGCTTACTCCTAAGCAAATCCAGGAGTTGCGCGAAACTTTTGGTGCCAAGTGGTAGCCGTCACACCCGCTCACTGAGCAGCTTAATCCACACCCAATTCTGAATTTAATCTTTAGGAAACTACATGCCCCAATTTGCCGCCAATCTCACGATGATGTATCCGGAGTTGCCATTTTTAGACCGCTTTGAAGCGGCGGCGAAAGATGGGTTTAAAGCTATAGAGTTCTTGTTCCCTTATGCCTACACGCCAGAAGAATTGACTGCACGGCTCAAGGCCAATAATTTGCAACAAGTTTTGTTCAATGCGCCTCCCGGTGGCATAGACCCTGCCAGCATCGACCAAGCTTGGAACACCAACACACGTGGAACTGCCAGTATTCCTGGCAGAGAAAAAGAATTTCAGCAAGGCGTTGAAATGGCACTGCGATATGCAGATGCCCTGCACTGCCCCCGTATCCATGTGATGGCGGGCTTGCTGGGTGCGGGGCAAACCCACGCCAGCAACCACGCAACCTACATCAACAACCTAAAGTGGGCTGCTGCACTCTCCGCCAAGCAAGGCTTGGATGTATTGATTGAGCCCATCAACACACGCGACATACCAGGCTTTTATTTGAACCGCCAAGACCAGGCGCACAGCATCATTGAAGAAGTCGGCGCACCCAACCTCAAAGTGCAAATGGACCTGTACCACTGCCAAATCGTCGAAGGTGATGTCGCCATGAAAATTCGTAAATACCTTCCCACTGGAAGCGTAGGTCATTTTCAAATTGCTGGTGTGCCCGAGCGACATGAGCCCGATATTGGCGAGATGAACTACCCCTATTTATTTGATGTGATCGACGATGTGTCCAAGGCCTGCAACTGGCAAGGTTGGGTGGGTTGTGAGTACAAGCCTAAGTTGGGTGGGCAGCCGGGGGGAACGAGCGCGGGGCTAGGATGGTTGGCAAAAGCCGCTTAGGTCAGGTCTCTACATGCCGGCTTCGGGCACACGCCATACAAAGCCATCGAGTGGTTGATTAAACGAAAACCATGCTGCTTGGCAATGAGTTCTTGGCGATTTTCAATTTCTTCATCATTGAACTCAATCACTGATCCACAACTTAAACACACCAAATGGTCGTGGTGTCCGCCTTCGTTCAATTCAAATGTGGTTTTACCTGTTTCAAAATTGGTGGCGGCCAGTAAACCCACTTCGGAGAGCTGGGTCAACACACGGTAAACCGTTGCCAAGCCCAAATCACCATCTTTGGACAAAGCTTCTTTGTACACATCTTCTGCGCTCAAATGGCGGGCTTTACTATTTTGAAAAATCTCCAACACGGCTAAGCGTGGGTTAGTGATTTTTAACCCCTTTTCCTTCAAAAGCGCTGCATTCGCTTCAGTGTCCATGCTGACAACCTCGTGTTATTTAATCCAGTATTATTTACGAAACGGCATACCATTTTGTTAGAACTTGATCACCTTTTTATCCTGTCAGCCTTAGGCGCTTTGTTGATTGGCCTGTCAAAAGGCGGGCTGCCCACCATAGGCATGCTGTCTGTGCCCATCTTGTCATTGGCTATGTCGCCTGTGCGGGCTGCAGTTTTACTACTCCCCATCTACGTTATTTCTGATATTTTTGGCGTTTGGCTTTATCGTAAAAACTATAGCGCGCGTAATTTAAAAATTCTGATTCCTGCATCTTTAATAGGCGTATTCATTGGTTGGTTAACAGCCTCAGTCACATCCGATATTGCCATCAAGTTCGCTATTGGATTCATTGGTATTGGGTTTTGCCTCAATATGTGGTTGCGCAAGACCTCTGACACGCCACCACAAGAGGCATCGCTCAAAAAAGGAATTTTTTGGGGTGCGCTCTCAGGCTTTACGAGTTTTATCTCGCATGCGGGCGGACCGCCTTTTCAAATATATGTGTTGCCACAAAAACTGCCTAAAGCGCAATTTGCGGGCACGGCAACCATACTTTTTGCAATCATCAATTTCGCCAAAGTTATTCCCTACCAAAACCTCAGACCTTACACCTACGAAGACCTTCTTGCCGCAGCTTATCTAATACCGTTTTCAGTCTTGGGTGCTATTGCAGGCGCCTATCTCACCAAGAAAATCGCTGACGTTTTATTTTTTCGACTGATTCAAATTGGCTTGTTTATCGTGTCGTGTAAATTGGTTTTTGACGCAACTAAAACTCTGCTTTAAATAGAAATTCAAAAAGAGAGGCTTTTATGCGAAGGGGAAAACACCGCTCTTACGATTTCATCGTTGCTGCTTTTGTGACAGTTTTGCTTTGCTCCAACCTGACTAGTGCTGCCAAGGCGGCTGAAGTTGATTTGCCTTTGGTTGTTATTCGTATTGCTTGCCTTGCGCAAGTAGGGCAGGCGTTCCGATAACCACATTCAAATCATTAAAGTCAAGCATTTGACTTTGCCATGGAAGGGTTGTTTGGTGCGCGTGCAAGCTGGCGTAGTAGCCCTGTAATGTATGTGCCACCGCGCGTGCTGTACCGCCTGGAAAAATAACAATTTTGTATCCACGCCCACCCAATTCTTGCGCGCTTTGTACAGGTGTTTTGCCACCCTCCACCATATTGGCAAGCAGTGGGATGCGAGATGCAAATCGCTTACAAGCGATATCCATTTGATCTGGAGTACGCACCGCTTCAATAAACAACGCATCCACACCACACTCTAAATATTGCTCTGCACGCTCTAGCGTAGCCTCAAACCCTTCAATTGCCAAGGCATCCGTTCGAGCCAAGACCAACGTATCGGATGAGTGCCTAGCATCTAAAGCAGCGCGCAATTTACCCTCCATCTCTTTCAATGGAACAACAGCTTTGCCGTCTAAATGCCCGCATCGTTTAGGAAAGGTTTGGTCTTCTATTTGAATCATGCTTGCACCAGACCGCTCAAGATCACGAACAGTACGTTGTGTGTTTAATGCATTACCAAAACCGGTGTCTGCATCGACAATCACTGGAATGTTTACGCGGTCTGTAATGTGTGCCAATGTGTTAGCAACTTCGCTGATAGTCGTCAAACCAACGTCAGATCTTCCAAGTAACGTGTAAGCAATAGAAGCACCCGATAAATAGAGCGCTTCAAAACCAGCCTGTTCGGCCATCAACGCACTCAATGCGTCATACACGCCAGGTGCCAACAATACATCCGATTGTTCTAATCGTTTTTTTAATGGCATATTGAACCTCCTAATTCTTCCTTAGCCGTGTGTGCAGCTATATACCCTCCAGCGATTGCACTTAGCAATCCATTACCAGACAAATATCCCCAAACAGCGTTTCCAGAAACTCCACGGGCTGCACCACCAGCTGCCAATAGATTAGGAAAAACGCTTCCATCTGAACGGAGCGCTTGGCAGTGTGCATTGATATCAAGTCCACCTTGCGTATGAAATAGTGCGCCAGTTACACGAATGGCATGGAGTGGTAATGAAAGACTGCGTTTAAAAAATCGCCCTGTTTGCATGTCTACACCTTCGCGCACTAGGCTAAGCGTATTGACTAATTTATTGGTATCACATCCAATAAAGTTAGCTAGCGCCTCAATATTTTTAAAGCTGTGAATAGCCCCAGCAGCTTGCGCATCTGCAAAGTCTGGAAAGTCTTGCGCAAACTTTAATAGCGGGTCATCGAAAATATTCCAAGCTATGCCATTTGGTTGCGCCAAGACATGCACTGCCGCCTCAGAGTAGCCTTGTGTTTCATCGTGAAAGCGCTCCCCCGATCCGTTAATTTGTACCGCACCTTCCATCATCAACGCCCAAGATATCAAGGCGCCTTGCGGAATAGCCCAAGAACCGTGCCCTTGGTATCCACCGAGATCAGCTAATTGCGCGCGAAGTTGTCGTCCCCATTTGATAGCACTGCCATCGTTACCGTTATGGCCTGCATAAATCGCAGCTCGCATTTCAGGCAAATAGTCTTTCACGAGATCGGCATCGCCTCCAAATCCATTGCACGCAAAAATGACTTTTGCACAACTCAGTTTCTCTATTTGCCCGTCTGGACGCATAAATCCGAGCCCAAGGACCATATCAGAGTCGTCAACATAGAGATCAGTCACTCTAGCCTCTGTCAAAACAACTACACCAGCAGACTGGGCAGCGTTTTGCAAACGCATCATCAAGCCAGTACCGGTTTTTTCTGGCACAGCATGCATACGATGTACGCTGTGGCCTGGATATAAAAAGGTATCCAGTACTTGCCAAGGTATACCGTGATGAAGAGATAAAGCATCAAGCGCTGGGCCGATAGCTTCGGCATAGGCCTTCACTAGGACTACAGAGGCATTGCCCTTTGCTTTACTTTGGATGTCTTGGGCAAATAAGTCTGCAGAATCTTCAATGCCTTGTGAACGTTGTGCGCTAGTGCCTGCAGCCGGAATAAATCCAGACGATAGCGCTGTTGACCCCGCGGGCATGGCATCACGCTCCAAAACAACGCACTCTATCCCTAATTGCGTGAGGGTCAAAGCGGCAGTCAATCCACAAGCACCTGCGCCCACGATAGCCACAGAAGTGTGTACTGGTGCATCGAAGCTTCGTATGCGTTGCACACGCGCGTTCATAGCATTGCTAAAAATTGATTACACGTCATCACTTGTGCAACTGAAGACATGTCTGTCAATGCAGCTTGGTGTGCAGTTTCTGTAAAAGTAGCACATCCATCGCTAAGCACTACGGTCTGATAGTCCCGCATATGGGCATCGCGCACAGTACTAGCCACCCCACCGTTAGTAACGATTCCGCATACCACTACTGTATTGATTCCTGCTCTACGCAGTATCCAGTCAAGTTGTGTATTGAAGAAAGCTGAGTAAGCTACCTTAGAAACAGTTACATCTACCAACGGCGTAAGAACGTCAACATTGGCCTGTCCCCAACTACCAGGGGCGAAATCACCTTTTTGTAAAAAGGGGCGACGCTCCAATAGGTGTGGAGAAATCATGGGCTGTCCTTCGGCATCTGGCCATAAGGTAAAAAGACTTGCAGATAAAAAGTCATTTTGTAAATCCACAATGATCAATGCGATGCGGCCCTGCAATTTTTGGCTCATTCTGCAGTCCTCTCCACCAATAAATTACCCAACGAATCCACGCGCGCAATAAAACTAGGCTCCAACCAAACAGTGGTATCAGATTGTTCCAAGATAGCTGGTCCCCTGATCTCGGCTCCAACGGGCAGGTCGAGTCGGGCATAACGCTGTGAGTCCCACCACTTGCCTGCGTGAAATACCTGTTGGGTACCAAGGGATCTAGAACTTCCCACACCGTTAGGCGCCAATATCGTCAAATCGAACTTAGGTCTTACGCCAATGCGCGCATAACGCAGGTTCATTACTCGGATTGCTATGCCGTTGAGTATTCGACCAAACGATGCAAGATAGGTTTTTTCAAACGCGGATTGAATAGTCTGACGCGTAATTTCCTGCGTATCTAATGTGACTTGCAAAGTATGCGTTTGTCCCATGTAAAGCATGTCCAGCGCCACAACTTCTTGAATGCTTTCAAATCTTACGCCTGCAGAGTCAAGGCGTTTTTGACAAGCCTCCGCTAGTCGAGTCAATAGAGATAGGAGATGTATTACATCCAAATCTGCCAGCGATTGATTGATTGTTTGCACTGCATCATGTCGCATATCTGCCATCACACATCCCAGGGCAGACGTCACGCCTGGGTAACGTGGCACGATTCCTGTAGTTACGCCAACCTCGCGCATCATGGCGCACACATGCAAGGCACCACCTCCACCAAAGGGCATGTAGGCAAACTGACGAGGATCATGTCCACGCTCAATAGATACAACCCTAATGGCTCCTGCCATCTTTGCATTGGCGACTGTCAGAATGGCCTCTGCTGCTGCTAAGGTATCCAATCCCAAAGGTTTTGCAATAAGGTCTTGGATAGCTTTTGCTGCTGACTTTGCATCCAATGCTTTGAGTAACCCCCCACCCAATGGTCGATCGGCTGCAATTCGACCAAGTACAACATTGGCGTCAGTCACCGTAGGACGCGAATTGCCTCTTGCGTAGCAAACAGGACCAGGGTTACTTCCTGCTGACTCTGGTCCTACTTGCAACATACCACTGGCATCGACACTGGCGATAGATCCACCACCTGCGCCGATGGTCTCAATCTGAATCATGGGTGAACGCACAACTAGGCCAAACTCTATAGAAGTTTGGGCTGCTAATGCAGCCTCACCAGCAGCCACCAACGAAACATCAAATGAGGTACCTCCCATATCTCCAGTGATGACATTGAGATAACCAGAGGCACGGGCTACTGCAGCACAGGCAATCACCCCAGCTGCTGGTCCTGATAACGCAGTACGCACAGGCACATCGCACGCGGTTTCTCGTGACATGACGCCACCATTGCTTTGGACAATCAGTAATTCACCAGAAAAACCCTCTTTACGCAAATCGTCTTCTAACTTAGCCAAATAACTACCCACTACAGGTTGTAGTGCTGCATTCAAGGTGGCGGTAGAGCACCGTTCGAATTCACGGATTTCAGGTAATACTTCAATAGCAGCCGTTACATAGGAGTTGGGCCACATTCCCCGGATCACTTCTACTGCTTGTTGCTCATTGATTGGATTGGCATACGCATTGATAAAGAAAATACATATTGCCTCGCACCCTGCATCCAATAAAACTTGTGCTTGCATGCGCACTTGCGCAAGGTCTAAAGCGGTATGCAAACTTCCATCGGCCAATACGCGCTCATCTACTTCTAAACGTAGATCACGAGGAACAACAGGTTCGAAACTGCCGCGCAAACCCCAAGTTTGGGGCCGATCTCGTCGGCGCATTTCCAATACGTCTCGAAAACCGCGGGTTGTGATGATGCCTGTTCGCGCCACCTTTCGCTCAAGCAAAGCGTTGGTTCCCACAGTCGTGCCGTGCACGATGGTCGCGAGAGAAGAGGCAGCACCTCCAGACTGGTTACCACTGACGCGCGCTACACCATGCATAAAGCCTTTGGCCTCTTCGCCTCGGGTAGAGGGGACTTTGATAATGTGCGCAGATCCGTCTCGCTCATCTAAAACAAACAAGTCGGTGAATGTTCCACCGACATCAACCCCTAAGACAAGGTGAGCAGATGCGTTTTTGAGAGGGCTCATGGTTTAACTCTCTCTGAAGAAACTTTGGATTTAGTGACATAACCTAAAGCTTCATCTCTTGCTCGGGATTCAAGATCTCTATCAATAGAACGACCCCAACCACCACCTCCAGGCGTTTCAAGCCGAACTCTCTCCCCTTTCTGGAGTTGAATGCCCAGCATCTTTGAGGCCATTGGCGGTTTATTCCATTTACCTTCATGTTGGTATGAAAAAACATTAGGTAAGGCGTTATTTCCACCGGCTATACCTTTTGGAGAAGCTTTTCCTCGTTCTCCAAAAATAAACACTTCGGCACTTTTTTCCAGAAGTTCGATTTCATAAACAGCGCCCAAACCACCTCTATGTTTACCAT
>RFTR01000001.1 GCA_009923345.1 Betaproteobacteria bacterium | reverse complement strand
GCATTGGCTAAGTTTTGAGGGGTACGCGAAACCAATGTGACTTTTGCGCCTTCGTTGAGAAAGTTCTCCGCGCAAGCAAGCCCTATCCCTTTGCTGCCACCAGTGATCAAGACATGTTTGTGTTGAAGGTTCAAGTCCATGGTTTTCTTTCTGTGAATGAAACATCATATCGAAAGGTCTATGCTAGAATCACGAACTTTCCAAAGCGGCTGTAGCTCAGCTGGATAGAGTACTTGGCTACGAACCAAGGGGTCGTGGGTTCGATTCCTGCCAGCCGCACCAACAACAGATAAAGCCTCGAGAAATCGAGGCTTTTTTCTTTTAGGCCAGCAAATCTTGCAGCGTTCTTGCCACCACTTTGGTGGCACGTCGCAAATCTTCAAGATCGAGTCGTTCATCTGCACGCTTGGCGTGAGATTCCCGCACTGTACGCGGCCCAGCGCCGTAAATCACACCAGGAATGCCGCGTTCAACATACAGGCGAACATCGGTGTACAAAGGCGTGCCTACCGCTGGGATGGGTTCGCCGAACAAAACTTCGCCGTGCTTTTGAATGGCATCGACCAAAGGCTGGTTGCCCGCTAAAGGTTTCATAGCGTTTGCCAACAAGATGCGTTTGATATCTACCTTGAGTTGGCTTCCACCGCGAGACGGTTTGAACGATTGCGCGGCTTTTTCAATCGTTTGACGAATGCTGGCTTCCACTTCGATGGGGTTTTCTTCTGGAATCATTCGGCGGTCTAATTTGAAAACCACTTTGCCAGGCACTACGTTGGTGTTGGTGCCGCCATGGATTTGGCCGACATTCAAATAGGGGTGGCTGATACCTTCTACCTTGGAAGTAATTTGCAGGTATTGGGTATTGAGTGCGTGCAAGGCTTGCAATATATGCACTGCACCTTGTAGTGCGTCGGTGCCACTGTCTGGAATTGCGGCATGAGCCATTTCGCCATGCACCGTGACTTCCATTTGCAAGCAACCATTGTGTGCTGTGACCACTTGGTAACTAAAACCCGCTGCAATCATCAAATCGGGTTTGGTGTGTCCATGCTCTAGTAACCAACCTGGACCAAGCAATCCGCCAAACTCTTCGTCATAGGTGAAATGCAATTCCAAAGTGCCGTGGAGTGGGTGTTGTGACGCGGCGTTCACGGCTTCTAGCGCACGTGCCGCAAAGGTAAAGGTAGAGAAGTCACATTTGCTAACCGCGCTCGCACGGCCAAATATTTTGCCGTTTTCAATCTCTCCGCCGTAGGGGTCTTTGGTCCATCCTTCACCGGGAGGCACTACATCGCCGTGGGCGTTCAAAGCGATTGTTTTTCCCGGGCCATATTTGCGACGCACAATCAGGTTGGTAATGCTTTCTAGGCCGTTGTTGTGCACTTCATTGGCGGGAATAGGGTATTTCTCTGCTTCAAAACCAAAGTCTTTGAGCAGTTCGGCTGTGCGCTCGGCATGTGGTGCGTTGTCACCGGGTGGTGTGTCGGTAGGTACACGAATCAGTGCTTGCAGAAATTTGACTTGCTCGTCAAAGTGCGAGTCAATCCAAGCGTCTAGTTGGGTGTAAGTCGTGTTGTTGGTCATAGAAATATAAAAATGTATTGACGCAGAAAGCTTGTGTGGCGGATTGAAGTAGGGCGGTCGTGGTTGCTAACGATATCAGTCAGCTATGTTGTGCAACAGATGCATGCATGCATCGATGGCCAACTGCATGTCATCACTGGTAGTGCTCTCTAGCGGGTTATGGCTGATGCCAGCGTTTTGTCCCCGCACAAAAAGCATGGCTTGGGGCATGATGTCGTGCAACTTCATGGCGTCGTGGCCTGCACCACTCGGGAGATGGAATACGGGCACACCCAGCGATTGCACCGCGTTCTCCCAACGGGCTTGCCAAGCGGGATGGCTAGGTGCTGCACTGGCGCGCATGGTTTCTTCTAGGGTGTAGTGAAGGCCTCGACGCTCGCAAATAGCTTTGAGTTCTGCAAGAACGTCATGCATGAGTGCGTCGCGCGCTGCGTTGGTCGTTGCGCGTAAGTCAAGGCTGAATTGGCAACGGCCTGGTACAACATTGACAGACCCATTGGGTACTTGCAATTGGCCAATCGTTCCAACGCAAGTCTTGGCAACTTGAAGCGCACTTTTTTCTACATACAAAGCCAACTCTGCCACTGCTGTCGCAGCATCACGCCTTCGGTCCATGGGCGTGGTGCCTGCATGGCTTGCCATACCCGAGATTTCTCCGACAAAACGCACACTGCCGTTGATCGACGTGACCACGCCGAGAGGAATGTCGAGTTCATTCAGAACAGGCCCTTGCTCGATGTGAATCTCAAAAAAGCCTAAGTAATCTTCGGCCCGACGTTTGAGTTGTGGAATATCTGTAATCTGCAAGCGAGCTTTTTGCATGGCTTGGCGCATGCTGATGCCGTTCGCATCTTTTTGATCCAGCCATTCAGATTTGAAGTCGCCGACCAATGCGCCAGATCCTAAAAAGGTGGCTTTGTAGCGTTGGCCTTCTTCTTCAGAAAAGGCAACAACCTCTAAATGAAAAGGCAAACGTTTGCCATCACGCGCGAGTTCTCTCACGCAAGCCATAGGAACAAAAATGCCTAAGCGTCCATCGTACTTGCCACCATTGCGTACTGTGTCGTAGTGGGAGCCAGTCATCACAGTTTTGGCTTGTGGATTTTTGGATTTGTAAATGCCGACGACATTGCCAACAGCGTCTATCTTGACGTCGTCAAAGCCGCATGCTTGCATGCCGAGTTCTATTGTGCGCGCACATTTACGATGCGCGTCTGTGAGGTAGGTGACGGTTAACTCTTCGCGCGCGGCGTGCGGGTCGTTTTCATGGACAGAGCCAACGTCGCTAAATTGCGCCAGCCATTCGTGCCAATCCCAAACTTCGTTTCCGAGCGTTGGTTGATAGCCTAATTTGTCGTTAAGGCGAATTTCGACAATACGGTGGATATTACGCAAGCACTCTGCCAACTCGTAGTCCGGATGGTGATGCAAACGCCGCTCAAAAGTACGAATGATTTGCTGGCGCGTCAAACCAGTGCCGCGTGGGCCTCGCACAGCCAAGATGAAAGGAAAACCGAACTTGGCGTTGTAGTCTGCATTGAGTTGTTGGATATGCGCGAACTCTTCTGGTGTGCAATCCGTCAAGCCAGCTTTACTTTGTTCGTTGGTGGATTCTGCGGTCAGGCTTTTACTCACCATCGCCTTGCCGGCTAATTCTGGGTGGGCGCGTACCAATGCAATCTGGGCGTCTCGGCCTGCGCGCTGAAGCACTTGCACCATCGCATATTTGAGTGCGGCAGTTGATGCAAAAGGGCGGGCATCTAAAGCTTGCTCTGCGATCCAGTCGGAGTGTTCGTACAAGCCTTGCAACAAGGCGGCAGCCTCAGAGCGAGGCAGGCTGTTAATTTGTTGCAAGGTGATCAATGTTGAGGTCATCTTTAATTGGTCTTTTGTTGCTGCTAGGAGCGCAATATCTAATTGTTTAATTCCAAAAAGTGTTGCCTTAGTTCAAAAAATTAGTTAGCTTGGAAAGGATGTACCTTCTTCCAATGACGGGCGATATCAATACGGCGACACACCCACACTTTGTCGTGTTTTTCAATGTGATCCAAAAACTTTTGCAAAGCCACGATGCGTCCGGGTTTGCCAAGCAAGCGACAGTGCATTCCGATACTCATCATCTTGGGGACTTCTGCGCCCTCGGCATACAACGCGTCAAAACTGTCACGTAAATAGGTAAAAAAGTCATCGCCTTGGCTAAATCCTTGGGGCAGTGCAAAGCGCATGTCGTTGCAGTCCATGGTGTAGGGCACGATGAGTTGTGGTACGACTTCGCCACTGGTTTTTTTGACCCGCATCCAAAACGGCAGGTCGTCACCGTAGTAGTCACTGTCGTATTCAAAGCCACCATGGTCTGCGACCAAACGATGGGTGTTGGGGCTGTCGCGGCCGGTGTACCAACCAGCGCCATGGATTGAGTTGCCGTGGGTAGTCTGGGTTAAGCGCGCAATGATCTCAATGCCTTTTTGCATGTGTGCGCGTTCGGTGGCTTCATCGATAGTTTGGTAATTGATCCAGCGCCAGCCATGGCAAGCGATTTCATGGCCTAGGTCGATGAATGCTTGCGTGACTTCTGGATGGCGTTCCAGCGCCATGCTGATACCAAACACCGTGAGTGGCAGCTTGCGTTTCTCAAATTCACGCAAGATGCGCCACACGCCTGCACGTGAGCCGTACTCATATATGCCTTCCATGCTCAGGTGACGGTCTGGAAAGCTGGGCGGGTTGAACATCTCACTTAAAAACTGCTCGCTGCCGGGGTCACCGTGCAAGGTGGCGTTTTCGCCGCCTTCCTCGTAATTCAAAACAAACTGAACGGCAATTCTTGCCTGGCCTGGCCATTGGGCTTGAGGTGGTTTACGTCCGTAGCCCACCAAGTCGCGTGGGTAGGGTGCGGTGCTGTCGTAATGGGCGTGGTGTTTAGACATAGGGTTTCTTTTTTTGCAGACCGTGTCAGGCCAAGGCCATTGCGATATCGCTGTTAGGAAGTTTGCGGTCGAGGGTGAGGCTGGCTTCAACATGGCTGAGGTGGTCTTCCATCAATTGCACAGCAAGGGTTTCGTCTTTAGCCACGATGGCTTTGAGGATGGCTGCGTGATCCTCCGCAGAATGTTCGGCCGCGTTATCCGATTGGTACATCAAGGTAATCAGCGAGCAACGGGAGATGAGCTCGCCCAAAATTTGCCCTAAAACGGGGTTGCCCATCAAATCAGCCATACGCACATGGAAGTCGCCCAACAGATCGGTTCTGCCAGCAACATCACCGCGTTGGACGGCGGCCTTTTCTTGCGCGACATGTTCTTGTAAGGCTTGAATTTGCGCTTTGGTGGCATTGCGCACAAAGTTGCGGGTCATTTCGGCCTCTAGCATTCTGCGAACTGCAAATACTTGTTTGGCTTCTTCTCCAGAGGGAGTCGCCACGAAAGCACCTCGGGCAGGCTCCATGCGGATCAGGCGTTTTTGGGCCAGTTGAAACAAGGCCTGGCGAACCAAGGTGCGCGACACGCCAAAGTGGTCGGCGAGTTTTTGTTCGGCCAATTTGCTGCCGGGGTGCAGACGGTGCTCCACGATGGCTTTTGTCAATGCGTCCACAATAGAGCGGGTGGCAGTGGTGGTGTCCATGCAGTTTCTTGGGTCTTTAAAAAGGATTGGTGATGATAGCCTGAAAACCAAAAACTGTATACACTTTTTGCAGACTATTTCATGCTTGTTTTTGGAGTTTTTATGGGATTGAGTACGCACGTTTTAGACACCATGCACGGCGGGCCTGCTGCAGGCATGCGGGTTTCGCTTTTCACGACCGACAAAGGCAGCGCCACTTTGGTTAAGTCGTTCACCTTGAACCATGATGGACGAAACCCTGATGGCCCCCTGTATGACAACGATAGTCTGAAAAAGGGCACTTACCGCTTGGTTTTCGACGTCAAGGGGTACTTTGCAGCCAAGGGCGTCGCTTTGCCTGAACCTAATTTTCTCGACCAAGTCAGCTTGGACTTTGGTGTGGCGCATACCGACCAGCACTACCACGTGCCACTATTAGTAAGTCCTTGGAGTTACTCTACCTATAGGGGTTCCTAAATAGAGGCCACCTAATGCCTGACATGGCCTTAGTTTTTGTATACGCAGGTGCATACTTCAGCGCAAAAGCCAGTGCTTATCCCTAAAATATCTATTCTTTTCCTTTGCCCCGCCCCCTCATATGACCCAAGCCACCAACACCGTGCGCTTTGTGCTCGACGGACAGATCGTTGAAGCCCAAGGCAAGCGTCGCACCACCACCGTTTTGGACTATCTGCGTGAACAATTGCATCGCACCGGAACCAAGGAGGGCTGCGCAGAGGGGGACTGTGGCGCGTGTGTGGTGATGGTGGGAGAACTCAATGCCGCTGGAACGGGCGTGGACTACTTGGCGACCAACGCCTGTATCCAATTGCTGCCCTCGCTGGATGGCAAGTCTGTCAAAACCGTGGAGAGTTTGAAAAAGGCCGATGGAACACTCCACCCTGTCCAAGAGGAAATGGTCAAGTGCCACGGCTCACAGTGCGGTTTTTGTACCCCAGGCATCGTGATGAGTTTGGTCAATATGGTCCAAACCAATGCCCAACCGTCGCGTCTCGAAATTACCGATGCCTTGAGCGGCAATTTATGCCGCTGTACAGGTTACGCACCCATCATCGACGCCGCCGCCAAAGCCTGCGAGAAAAAAGCCGCTTTGAAAATCGATGACAGCGCGGACATCGCTTTGCTTAAAGAAATCAAACGGCCAATCACGCCGACCATGAGTTTGGACGGTGAGATCATCGTCCAGCCCGTTGTGCGCACCAAGAAGGGCAACGAGTTTGTCTCGCCCAGCACCTTGGCTGAAGTGGCTGACTATTTGGTCAAACACCCCACCACCACTTTGCTGGCTGGAAGCACTGAAATTGGTTTGCAGGTCAACAAGCAATTTTCCAGGCCAGATCACATCATGTATTTGGGCAACGTCAAAGAGTTGCGCCAAATCGGTGAGACAGACAAAGCTTGGCGCATCGGTGCCGCGGTCTCCTTGACCCAAGTTGAATCCTTAGTAGCCAAGGCCTACCCTGACTTTGCTGAAGTCTTGCGCCGCTTTGGCTCACCGCCCATCCGTTCTACCGCCACACTGGCTGGCAATATTGCCAATGGGTCACCGATCGGTGACACCATGCCTTGCTTGATGGCACTTGGTGCAACCTTGGTCTTGCGCCGCGGCGACAAAAGCCGTCGCATGTCTTTGGACAACTTCTACACCGGCATGAAGAAAAACGTGCTCGAAGCGGGTGAATTTATCGAGGCGATTGAATTGCCCAAGCCTGTCTCTGGACAGGTGTTCCGGGCTCACAAAATCAGCAAGCGGTTCGAGCAAGATATTTCAGCTACTTGTGCTGCCATCACTTACTTACTTAAAGCGGGCAAGTTAAGTGGCGTGAAATTGGCCTACAACGGCTTGGCACCATCACCATGCAGAGCGCCTAAGTTAGAGGCAGTGTTAGAAGGTAAAGCACCTAGCGACGTGAAAGCGGCAGATCTTGATGCGGCAATTACTGCGAGTTTTACTGCCCGTGACGGATTGCGCGCTACTTGGGCCTATCGCGCTTTAGTGGCCAGAAATTTGGTACTTGAATTTATTGAAGAACAAACTTCGGAGGTGGCATAAATGAACGCTCCTACCAACCTGAAAAACCTTTTGCCTGCCACCAACGTGCAGCAAGGTAAGGAGTTAGTGCACGAATCTGCACACTTGCATGTGACTGGCTCGGCTACCTATATCGACGATATTCCTGAACTTGCTGGCACTCTCTATGCCGCACTCATCTTGTCCCCCGTAGCGCATGGAGAGTTGATTGGCGACGGCATTGACCGCGATGCCATTCTTAAAGAACACGGCGTGGTGGCGGTCTACACCGCCAAGGACATTCCTGGCGAAAACAACTGCGGTCCGATCATCCATGACGATCCATTCTTGGCTGATGGCAAGGTCGAATTTATCGGACAAGCTGTGGCGGTGGTCGTTGCGCGCGACATGCTTTACGCTCGCGAAGTTGCCCACAAAGCCAAGGTATTGGTCAAAGAACTCCCGCCCATCCTGACGATTGAAGAGGCGATGGCGGCCAGTAGTTTCATCATGCCGCCTAAAGGCATTACCCGTGGCGACGCTGCTGGCGCAATTGCCAAAGCGCCTCACAAAATCAAAGGCACCACCCGAACAGGGCAACAAGAGCAGTTCTATTTAGAGGGACAAATTACCTATGCGGTTCCCAAAGAAGACGGACAACTCACGTTGTATGTGTCGACGCAACACCCCGACGGCAACCAACGCGAAGCAGCCCACGCGCTGAATTTGCACACCAACGATGTGGAAGTGATTTGCCGTCGTATGGGTGGCGGTTTTGGTGGCAAAGAGGGTAACGCCAGCATCTTTAGCCAGAGCGCTGCTTTAGCCGCCTTCAAGTTACAAAAGCCTGTGAAGTTGCGGGTGAACCGCGACGATGACATGACCATCACCGGTAAGCGCCACGATTTCCGAATTGACTACGAAGTGGGTTTTGACAATAACGGCCGTATCTTGGGTGCAGATATCACCCTCATGTCGCGTTGCGGTTATAGCACCGACTATTCGGGGCCTGTGAATGACCGCGCTTGTTTGCACATCGATAACGTCTACCACATCCCCGCTTTGAAGTTGATCAGCCACCGCTGTAAAACTAATACGCAAAGTGCGACGGCTTTCCGTGGTTTTGGTGGACCGCAAGGCATGTTTGGTATCGAAACCGTGATGGACGAAATTGCCGCCACTTTGGGCAAAGATTCCTTGGATGTTCGCAAAATCAACCTCTACCAAGACCCCGCTATCAGTGGAACGCCGGACACCATGACCACCCAATACAACCAGTTGATCGAAGACTGGGTGGGTGATAAGGTGATTGACCAAGTTGAAAAAGAATCCAACTACTCTGAACGGCGCAAGGCAGTAGAGGCTTTTAACGCCAAGAGCAAAACCCGCAAACGCGGTTTGGCCTTGGTGCCTTTGAAGTTTGGTATCAGTTTTACCGCCACCCATTTGAACCAAGGCGGCGCTTTGCTCGTGGTCTACATGGATGGCTCTGTGAGTTGCAACCATGGCGGCACTGAGATGGGCCAGGGTCTCAACACCAAGATGGCGCAAGTTTGCGCTGATGGCTTGGGTATCAGTGTGGACAAAGTGCGCATCACTGCGACCGATTCGCAAAAAGTGCCAAATGCGTCCGCTACGTCAGCCTCCAGCGGTGCAGACATCAACGGCGCAGCCATCATGAACGCCACAGCGCAAATGCGTGAGCGTCTAAAACCCGTAGCCGCGCGCATGCTGGGTTGCTCGGAAGCCGACATTACTTTTGCCAATAGCGAAGCGCATGGTGGTGGTAAGTCGGTGAAGTGGGAAGACGTGACCAAGCAAGCGTGGTTAGACCGCGTGGGTTTGAGCGTCACGGGTTTTTACATGACGCCTGAAATCAAATACGACTTCACGACCTTAAATGGCCGTGCTTTCTATTACTACTGCTACGGTGCTGCGGTCAGTGAGGTTGAAATCAACACACGTACCGGTGAATGGTGGCTCAAGGCCGTTGATATCGTGCACGACGTGGGCAAAAGCATCAACCCTGCTATTGACAAAGGTCAAATCGAAGGTGCGTTTGTCCAAGGCATGGGATGGCTCACCATGGAAGAATGCATCTGGGATAAGAAGGGCAAGTTGCTCACACATGGCCCGAGCACTTACAAAATCCCAGTCGCGGGTGACATACCACAACATTTCAACGTGACTCTGTTTGACGGCTACAACTCGAAGCCCACACCTTTCAACAGCAAAGCAACGGGTGAGCCACCTCTGATGCTGGGCTTGTCTACTTTCTTTGCTTTGCGCGATGCCGTCGCTGCAAGTGCTGAGCACAAAGCAGTGGTGCATCTCGATGCGCCTGCCACCCCTGAGCGTATCTTGATGGCTTGTGAAAAGGTGAAAGCGCAAGCCGCACAAGCTTAAGCGCGTTAGCGCTTTGCTTGTTTAGTCTGTTTCGCTTCGCTCTACATTCGCGTGCCTCTTCACACCACCGAGTTATGGAACCAGCTCCAGCATGCCCCTGGCGTGTTGGTCACGGTTGCTAGCGTGGAAGGCTCTGGGCCTCGTGAAGTAGGTGCTTGGATGGCCGTGTTTCCGCATACCTTGGTCAATACTATTGGTGGTGGCCATTTGGAATTCCAAGCCATTGCACAAGCTAGGAGCTGGAGTGGATCTGCTAGTCAAGACGGCGCGTTTGTTAACCGATACGCATTGGGCCCAGCATTGGGACAATGTTGTGGCGGTGTGGTGCATTTGAAGTTTGAGCAAATCTCAAAGACGGACATGCCGATGTTGAAGGAACGTTTACCCATCCAAGCCAATCCAGTGGCCTTGTTTGGTGGAGGACATGTAGGACATGCCTTGGTAAATGTGTTGAGCAGCCTTCCATTTCAGGTGCATTGGATAGACAGCAGAGATGAGATTTTTCCTGTGCAACTTCCAGCGAATGTGGTGTGTGACCATTCGGATCCTGTGCATGCTGCTGTAGAAGATTTGCCAAGTGGCGCTTGCGTGTTGATCATGAGTTTTAGCCATGCAGAAGATCTAGATGTGGTGGCGGCTTGTCTCAAGCGGCAACGCTTACAGGGTGATTTGAAATTTGTAGGACTGATCGGTAGCAAAACTAAATGGGCGACGTTTCAACACCGCCTAGAGGCCAAAGGGTTTAGTGCCCAAGAATTGGCGTTTATCACTTGCCCGATTGGCGTAGATGGCATCTATGGCAAAGAGCCCGAAGTCATTGCGATAGCTGTTGCAGCGCAACTCTTGCAACTAGATCGAAAATAATTGAACACAATGTAAAGGCGTAAAAGCGAATATGGATGCGTATTTTTTAGATTGGGTGAATTTACTTCTGCGTTGGGTGCATGTGATCACGGCTATTGCATGGATTGGTTCGTCGTTCTATTTTGTCTTTTTAGATAACAACCTGATCCGGCCTAACTCCCCTGACTTGCTTGAAAAAGGTGTGGATGGTGCAATGTGGGCCGTTCATGGTGGCGGTTTTTATAACCCCCAAAAATATATGGTGGCACCTAAAAAAATCCACACTAAGCTGCACTGGTTTTATTGGGAAAGTTACTCCACCTGGTTGTCTGGTTTTGCGCTATTTACGGTTTTATATTTGTGGAACGCTGGAACTTTTTTAATTGACAAGTCTTTGATGGACTGGTCGAGTGCGCAAGCTATTTGTGCGGCCTTGGCATTTTTGGTGGTGTTTTGGTTTATTTACGACGTGATCAGTCGCGCCTTTGGATTTAGACAGAACGGCGAACTGATTGTCGGCGCCAGTATGTTTGTGGTGATTGCTTTCGCTTCTTGGCTAGCCTGTCATTTGTTTGCTGGTCGTGCGGCCTTTTTGTTGGTGGGTGCGATGATTGCCACTGCGATGAGTGCCAATGTGTTTTTCTGGATCATTCCGGGGCAACGCAAAGTAGTGGCTGCCATGACTTCTGGCGTGGCTATGGATCCCAAAGAGCTGGCCATGCACGGCAAACGCGGAAAACAGCGCAGTGTGCATAACACCTACTTCACTCTGCCTGTGATTTTTGCGATGCTCAGCAACCATTACAGTTTTTTATACACACATAAAAATCACTGGGTGATATTGGTGCTGATGATGTTGTCGGGCGCCTTAATCCGTCAGTTCTTTGTGCAGCGCCATGCCTACCACTTAGGGCGCGCTAAAAACCCGTTGCCGTTTGCTGTCGCCGGTGTTGTGGTTTTGATCGGTGTAATCGTATGGATGCGACCTGCACCTTCATCTTCCGATTCAACTGCTAGCAATGTTGCGCCAGTGAGCTATGTACAAGTGCAACAAGTATTTGCGCAACGTTGCCTTTCCTGCCACGGCGAGCAAGTACAAATGAAAAATGTACGTTTTGATTCCCCTGAAGGGGTGAAGCAACACGCGCTTGGTATTTATCAGCAAACTGTCGTCTTGCGTCAAATGCCCATGAACAATGCCACGGGCATTACCGAAGACGAGCGCCTATTGATCAAGCGCTGGTTCGAAGGTGGCGCTGCGCTAAAGTAATGCGTTTAACCCTAAGCTCATGCCATCACTCTTCCTTCGACTTTTTGGGTGGGTAATTATTTCGATTAGCGCTGTTGCATGCGCAACTGCAAAGGCAGAAGAGGTAACCGTAGCCGTCGCTGCCAATTTCACCGCTCCAATGCAAAAAATTGCGCAAGCCTTTGAACAAGATACCGGGCATAAGGCCTTGCTAGCATTTGGAGCAACAGGAAAGTTTTATGCGCAAATTAAGAATGGTGCACCCTTTGCTGTTTTGTTGTCTGCTGATGATGAAACACCCGCTCGCTTAGAAAAAGAAGGTGTTGCTGTGGTTGGCACAAGATTTACATACGCGGTTGGAAGATTGGCCTTGTGGAGCAAGAACCACTCCTTGGTGGATGACAAAGGTCAAGTACTGCTAAGTAACACCACAGATAAAAATGGCTTCAAGAAACTAGCAATTGCTGACCCCAGGCTTGCGCCCTATGGCGCCGCGGCATTGGAGGTCTTGGACCGCATGGGTGCGTTAGCCAAAGTGAGGCCTAAACTGGTGCAAGGTGACAGCATCGGCCAAGCCTTTCAATTCGTGATGACAGAGAACGCAGAGCTTGGCTTCGTGGCCTTGTCGCAAATCTCGATAGATGGGCGCATTACCCAAGGCAGTGCCTGGGTGGTACCGCAAAATTTATATACGCCATTGAAGCAAGATGCAGTCTTACTGCCTGTGGGTAAAGACAATTTAGCAGCGCTTGCCTTGATGAAATATATGCGTACCGACCGCGCACAAACCATCATCCGCACTTACGGCTATAGCCTGTAGAGTCGTGAATATGCACCTCACTACAGAAGACCTCTCTACTATTTTTTTGACGCTGCAATTAGCGAGTGTCACGACGGTATTGCTGTTACTGATTGCAACGCCTATTGCTTGGTGGTTGGCGCATACGCCATCTAGATGGCGTGCACCTATCGCTGCCTTGGTGGCTCTGCCCTTGGTATTGCCTCCGACCGTGTTGGGGTTTTATTTGCTGATTGCATTGGGACCACTCGGGCCTGTAGGGCAATTCACACATTGGGCCGGTTGGGGTTCATTGGCATTTAGCTTTTCGGGTTTGGTATTGGGCTCAATGATTTACTCCTTGCCCTTTGCGGTGCAACCTTTGGTCAATGCTTTTGAAGCGATGGGTTCACGCCCCATGGAGGTCGCCGCTACTTTGCGCGCCAATAAATTAGACGCATTCTTTACAGTGGCAATTCCGTTGGCTAAACCTGGGTTTGTGATGGCGGCCATGTTGAGTTTTGCGCATACCGTTGGAGAGTTCGGTGTGGTGCTGATGATTGGCGGCAATATCCCAGACAAAACGCGCGTGGTATCGACCCAAATTTATGGCCATGTGGAGGCTATGGAATATGCGCAAGCACATGGTCTTGCGGGTGCAATGTTGGTGTTTTCTTTTCTGGTGCTACTCGTGCTTTCATGGACGAACAGGCGTAAGGCGCAAACAGCCACATGAATGCAATCCGATTGCAACTCGATCTGGCGCGTAGCAGTTTCAATTTGAAAGTGGACCTGCATCTGCCGGCGCAGGGAATCAGTGTTATTTACGGCCCATCAGGTTCTGGCAAAACTACTTTGTTGCGTTGCGTTGCTGGGCTAGAGACGCAAGCGCGTGGACGGGTGCAAGTGGGCTCAGATAGTTGGCAAGACGATTCGTTAGGGTTAAGCCTGCCCACTTCCCAAAGACCCTTGGGTTATGTGTTCCAAGAGGCCTCTTTATTTGCACACTTAGATGTTGCGGCCAATTTGTCTTATGGATTGAAGCGAAGCCATGCGCGCAATCAACAAATGGTTCTCGATGAAGCCATTGCCTTACTAGGTATTGGTGAATTACTACACAGGCGTACTGACCAACTCTCTGGCGGTGAGCGTCAACGTGTAGCGATTGCAAGAGCCTTAGCGACGCAACCTAAACTGCTTTTGCTTGATGAGCCGCTTGCGTCCTTAGATCTTGCGCGCAAAAAAGATATCTTGCCATGGTTAGAAAAATTACGTGACGAATTGAAAATCCCCATGCTTTATGTCACGCATGCTGCTGATGAAGTGGTGCGCTTAGCGGATACCTTGGTTGTGATGGAGTCTGGACAAGTGCGCGCGCTAGGGCCTGTTACTGAGGTGCTCTCCAATATCGATCTTCCTTTGGTGGCAAATAGGTCAACCAGTGCGCTTACGCGTGTTGGCACGCGATGTGAGTATTACCCTAGAAGAGGCTCAAAACACCAGTATTCAAAACCATTTACCTTGTGTAGTCGAGTCCATCCATGCAGAGTCTCATCCCTCGCAAGTGTTGTTGCGCTTGCGTTGTGGTGAGGTGTTTTTGCTTGCGCGCGTAACTGCGCGTGGTGTACACGATTTAGGGTTACAAGTTGGAACGCAGGCTTGGGCGCAAGTGAAGTCAGTTGCTTTGGTGAAATGACACCTTAAACCCCAGCAAAGACTGCATCAATAGCGCCGATAAGGGCATCTGAAGATCTGGAAAGATTGCTGACGACTTTCTTCAAATTTTTTGAGGGAAGCGGAGCGGCGTAATGGGCTAATGCGCGCAAAAGTTGGCCATTTACAAGGACAGTCGGACAAAGTTTTTCAGGCGCTTTAGATGCAAACTCAATGCTTGCAAGTGGAATCGTCATGCGGGTCGCTAAAGACTCAAGCAAGTCGCTCTGCATGACCACAACATAAGGAATTCCCTTTGAAGCGCTTTCACTTGGATTCACATAGACGTCGAATTGCGCCATCACTAACTACCAAGGACGTAGATCTGCGCCAGGGATACCCTGTCCATCAACCCAGTTATTTTGAGCAACTATCCATTCGCGATATTCCATCTCAAATTCTTTTTTGCGATTGGCGAAGGAATTGGTGTTTTGGTTGGCTTGAAGTGCGCGGTATTGATCAACCGAGAGAATGACAGTATCGACTTGTCCCGCTTTTTCCACGAAGACAGGCGAACGTTTTGCAGCAGAGCAAATGCTGCCAAACTTATTTTTAGCTTCTGTCGCTGTAATGTGCATTTGACCTCCCTGTTTATTTTTAGCCATTTTAGCTAAATTCATTTTAAATTATTAATAACTAATTTTAGCCAATTCAATCGAAAAATTATTATGCTTTTCTATTAATTTATTGACATCTACTGAATTCAGTTGGCCTTCTCGCACTATCACCCGCCCATTCACAATTGTGTAGTCAGCGTTATCGCTAGAGCACAAAAGCAAAGCTCCTAAGGGGTCATGCACTGCACCACCTGCCATGCTGATTGTGTCGGTGCGAAACATTGCGAAGTCGGCGCAATAGCCCACTTTGATCTGGCCAATCTCATGGGAACGCCCTAGGACCTCAGCGCCTCCGCGCGTTGCTAAACGAATAGCGTCGCGTGGCGTCATTTCCGAAGGTCCTACATCGCAACCGAAAAATGTTTGTCCATTCTTAGTTTGTGGCGGCTGGTTTCCACGACCCACACGCGCAAGCAGCATGGCTTGACGCGCTTCGTTCAACATATGCCCTGCGTCATTGCTAGCGCTGCCGTCTACGCCTAAACCAATAGGGACGCCCATATCGAGAAACTGGCGCAGTGGCAATATGCCACTTGCAAGTCGCATATTGCTGCAAGGGCAGTGCGCTAAGCCTGTGCGGGTTTTGGCAAAAAGATATGCGCCATCGTCGTCTAACTTGACGCAATGGGCATGCCACACGTCATTGCCTACCCAGTCTAAATCTTGCGCATATTGCGCAGGCGTGCAATTGAATTTTTCTTGGGTGTAAGCGACATCGTGGTCGTTTTCTGCCAAGTGCGTGTGCAAGCGCACGCCATGTGCGCGGGCTAATTTGGCAGACTCTCGCATTAAATCTTGGCTCACACTGAATGGGGAGCAAGGTGCAACTGCTACATGGGTCATGGAACCAAAACTGGCGTCATGCCAAGTCTCTATGAGGCGTTGGGTTTCTTTCAATATGAAGGGTTCTTTTTCAACGGCTTGATCGGGAGGAAGACCACCCTGTGATTCCCCCACGCTCATACTGCCGCGTGTGGCAGTGAATCGCATGCCAATCGTATGTGCTGCTTCTATGCTGTCATCCAATCTGACGCCGTTGGGATAGATGTAGAGGTGGTCACTGGTGGTTGTGCACCCAGATAGCAGTAATTCAGCCATCGCTACTTGGTTTGAGACGCACACCATTTCTGGTGTTAGCCCTAGCCATATGGGATACAAGCCTTTCAACCAAGAAAACAACTCCGCGTTTTGAACCTGCGGTACTGCACGTGTGAGGCATTGCACCATGTGGTGATGCGTGTTCACCATTCCGGGGATCACAACATGCTTGCGCGCATCGATTACTTCATCCACTGGGTTATCTGCCAACCATGCATCTAGCGGCTCGTCTTTGGTAAAGATACGTGCGATACGTCCGTCACGTACTAAAACCGAAGCACCTTGGAGTTCGGTGTCGTGATCGTCTTGGGTGGCTAGGTGTTGGGCGCGATGAATAAGAAGGGTGGCCATATGCGTCAAAATGTATCTGTCACTACTTTAACTCGAGAGTAAGAAACGCTAGTCTCGAACGCTTAAAGTCTGTGTTTTGAAAATCAAAATGAAAAGATCGAAAACTACACCATGAAAACTTACAAAATTGCATGCATTCCCGGAGACGGTATTGGTAAAGAAGTTATTCCCGCTGGCGAACTTGTCTTGGAAGCTTTAGCGAATAAATCTAAGAGCTTTCAATTTACATTCAGCCATTTCGGATGGGGTGGTGACTGGTACCGCGAACATGGCGAAATGATGCCCGCGGATGGATTGGATGCATTACGACCCATGGATGCCATATTGTTTGGCTCTGCTGGGGACCCTGATATTCCAGATCACATTACCTTGTGGGGCCTGCGCCTCAAAATTTGCCAAGGTTTTGACCAATATGCCAATGTGCGTCCCACACGTATCTTGCCGGGTATCGATGCACCGCTGAAGCGCTGCACACCCAAAGACTTGGATTGGGTGATCGTTCGTGAAAACTCAGAGGGTGAATACGCAGGTGTCGGTGGACGCGCGCACCAAGGCCATCCGATTGAGGTAGCAACTGATGTGTCGATGATGACGCGTGCGGGCGTAGAGCGCATCATGCGTTATGCGTTTAAGTTAGCGCAATCGCGTCCTCGTAAATTGTTGACGGTAGTAACCAAGTCGAACGCCCAACGCCATGCCATGGTGATGTGGGATGAAATCGCCGTGCAAATCAGCAAAGAATTTCCGGACGTGAAGTGGGACAAAGAATTGGTAGACGCTGCTACTGCGCGCATGGTTAATCGTCCTGCGACGTTGGATACCTTGGTCGCTACCAATTTGCATGCTGATATCTTGAGTGACCTTGCTGCTGCGCTGGCCGGCAGTTTGGGCATCGCGCCCACCGGCAACATCGATCCTGAACGTCGCTACCCCAGTATGTTTGAGCCTATCCACGGCTCTGCCTTTGACATCATGGGCAAAGGTCTGGCAAACCCTGTTGGAACTTTCTGGAGTTGTGTCATGCTCTTGGAGCATTTGGGAGAAAAAGAAACTGCCAATGCATTGATGGCCGCGATTGAAAAAGTAACCGCAAACCCTGTGTTGCATACAGGGGACTTAGGCGGTAAGGCAACTACAGACCAAGTCACCCAAGCAGTGTGTGCAGAGTTGAGTTGATTTAAGTAAAAAAACTAGGAGACAGCTATGACGATTTTCAACACTAAATATGCCGTGCTTATGTCGGGCCTGATCGGGGCCCTGTTGGCTACCAGCGTTTGGGCACAACCCTGCCCAGACAAAAACGTGAACTATTGGCAAGCCTTCACTCCGGGTGGCGAATCTGATTTATCAGCGCGGCACCAACAAACTGTGCTTAAACGCAAATGCCCCGCGATTGAAACCATCGTGCAATACAAGGCGGGTGCTGGCGGTGCGTTGATGTGGTCGCAAATTAATACATTGCCTGGAGATGGATTCAATGTGGTCGGCATCAACTTGCCGCACATCGTGTTCCAACCGATTGAGGGTCAGGTGCAATACAAGACGACAGATATCACTCCTGTGTATTGGTTTCACTACACACCAGATATCTTGGTAGTCCCTGTTGCCAGCGCTATTAAAAATTTCGCAGAATTTGTTGAGTCTGCCAAAAAAGAGCCTGGCAAACTCTCGTTGGGTGGCTCAGGATTGAATTCAGCCAATCACGCCGCGCATGAGCGACTCAATGCCGCATTCAATGTCAAAACGATTTATGTGCCGTTTAAAGGCACTGGTGATATGACCACATCTGTTTTGGGTGGCCAAGTAGACGGTGCTATTACTTATGTGCCTTTTGCGATTGCCAACAAAACCCGTGTGCGTGCATTGGCAGTGGCTATGGACAAACGTCATCCTTTGATGCCAGATGTACCTACCTTCAAAGAACTTGGCGTGAATTGGGTAGACGGTGCTTATCGCGGTATCGGTATGCCCAAATCCACGCCACCAGAACTGCGCAAACGCATATCTGACCTTTGGGCAAATTTAAACAACGACGCGGAGATGAAAGAGCTTGCCGCTAAAAGTGGATTCGAGTTAACCAATATTGGGGTTGAGCAAATGGATGCATTCATGAAAGAACGCACCCAAATTTACACAGAAGGAGCTGCGCGTTTAGGGTTGGGTAAGAAGTAATGCAGACAGAGGTCGCACGAAAAAATTTCAATCTAGTAGATGTAAGGGCAGAACCCAAAGCTTTTTTGCGGCAATTGTTCGATGCAGCTGTGCGTCGCGCTATGCCCTTGCACAACACACAAGCCTTTTTGCCAACCCCGCCCAAGGGACACACCTTGGTTCTCGGAGCAGGTAAAGCTGGAGGTGCAATGGCGCATGCCGTAGAGGCTTTGTGGCCTGAAGACAAACCTTTGTCTGGATTGGTCATCACACGCTATGGACACTCGCCGGTTCGCCCGCAAGGTGTACCACAACGCATCGAAATTGTGGAGGCCTCTCACCCTGTGCCAGACAAATCGGGTCTGGATGCGTCGCAACGTATTTTGTCTTTGACGCAAGGGTTGACTGAAAATGATTTGGTGTTGTGTTTGATATCAGGCGGCGGATCTGCATTGCTCACGGCACCAGCCGACGGTTTGCGTTTAGAGGATAAACAACGCATTAACCAAGAGTTATTGAGCAGCGGCGCATCAATTGGCGAGATGAACTGTGTTCGTAAACATTTGTCGCGCATCAAGGGTGGTCGTTTAGCGGCAGCATGTCAACCTGCCCGAGTGGTGACACTCACCATCAGCGATGTGCCGGGTGATGACCCCTCTGTCATTGCAAGCGGACCTACTGTGCCGGATGCGTCTACTTGTTTAGATGCTTGGAATATTTTGCAACGCTATGGCATTGCATTACCTTCTGATGTAGAGGCAGACTTAAAGGCAGGTGTGTTGGAGACGCCAAAGCCTACAGTTGAATGGAAGCGCAACAGTGTCCACTTGATAGCAACGCCCTTGCAATCCTTAGAGGCTGCAGCTCAGATGGCACGTAATGCAGGCATTAATGCTTATGTGTTGTCCGATGAATTAGAAGGTGAGTCTCGCGAAGTTGGCAAAGTGCATGCTGCATTGGCAAGAGCGACTGCACGAGGAGTTGGACCATTTCAAAAACCCTGTGTGATTTTGAGTGGTGGTGAGACTACAGTGACGATGCGTCAGCAAGTAGTAGGAACGCCTAAAGGGAGAGGCGGACGCGCTGGTGAATTTTGTTTAGGTCTCGCAGTAGCTCTGCAGGCGCAGGAAAAAATATGGGCGCTAGCTGCAGACACTGACGGAATTGATGGCGTAGAAAACAATGCAGGCGCCTTGGTAACGCCAAACACCTTGCATCGTGCCAAAGAAAAAGGCATGCAAGCGACTAGCTATTTAGATCGTAATGATGCCTATAGTTTCTTTGAAGGCTTGGAAGACTTGCTGGTAACAGGCCCAACACACACCAATGTCAACGACTTCCGTGCGATTTTGGTTCTATAAACTTAATAGGCAAAGCCTACCTTTAAAATCTCTCCTATGAGTATCAAATCAGACAAATGGATTCGGCGTATGGCCGAGCAGTACGGCATGATCGAACCCTTCGAACCAGGTCAAATTCGCTACAACGCGGTTGGTGAAAAAATCGTTAGCTACGGAACTAGTAGCTATGGATATGACATCCGATGTGCGCCTGAGTTCAAGGTCTTTACCAACATCTACAGCACGGTGGTCGATCCTAAAAATTTTGACGAGCGCAGTTTTGTGGATATGCATTCCGATGTCTGCATCATTCCACCCAACAGTTTTGCGCTAGCGCGCACCGTCGAATACTTTCGCATTCCACGCAATGTGCTGACCGTATGTTTAGGTAAGAGCACCTATGCGCGATGCGGAATCATCGTGAACGTGACACCGTTCGAACCAGAATGGGAAGGCTATGTGACGCTTGAGTTCAGTAACACTACGCCTCTGCCCGCCAAGATTTATGCGGGTGAGGGATGCGCGCAGGTGCTCTTTTTTGAGAGCGATGAGGTGTGTGAGACCAGCTACAAAGACCGTGGTGGTAAGTACCAAGGTCAAGTGGGTGTAACACTCCCTAAAACCTAATCTATTCCCGCTACTGGCTTTTTTTAGAGCCCACAAGCCCAGAGTGCGACAATAGTGCTCTAAATGACTACTTCCTTCTCTAATTTGCAGCTAGCCCCAGCGCTAGCACGTGCCGTCTCTGAAATGGGCTACGAGTCCATGACGCCTATCCAAGCCCAAGCGATTCCCGTTGTTTTGACTGGGCAAGACGTGATGGGCGCTGCACAAACGGGTACTGGTAAAACAGCTGCATTCTCTTTACCGCTTTTGCAACGTTTACTCAAACACGAAAACAGCTCTACCTCACCTGCGCGCCATCCGGTGCGTGCTTTGGTTTTATTGCCTACGCGTGAGTTAGCAGATCAGGTCGCGCAGCAAGTCAAGGCCTACGCCCAATACACCCAGTTGCGAAGTGCCGTGGTGTTTGGTGGCATGGACATGAAACCACAAACGGTTGAATTGAAAAAAGGTGTGGAAGTATTGGTAGCTACGCCGGGACGTTTGCTAGACCATATTGAAGCTAAAAATGTGGTGCTCAACCAAGTCGAATATGTGGTGCTAGATGAAGCTGACCGAATGCTCGACATTGGCTTTTTGCCAGACTTGCAACGCATTTTGAGCCACTTGCCTAAGCAGCGCACAACGCTTTTGTTCTCTGCGACGTTTTCGCCTGAGATCAAACGATTGGCTAACAGCTATTTGCAAAACCCTGTCACGATTGAAGTTGCGCGTCCGAATGAGACCGCTGCGACAATTGAGCAACATTTCTACAGCGTCAGTGTGGATGACAAATACCGTGCTTTGCGCCAATTGGTTAAGAGCAAAGGCATTACCCAAGCTTTTGTTTTTTGTAATAGCAAGTTGGGTAGTGCGCGCTTAGCCCGTTCGCTTGAGCGCGATGGTTTGCGTACTTCTGCTCTACATGGTGACAAAAGCCAAGATGAACGCCTTAAGGCTCTGGAAGCTTTCAAGCAAGGCCAAGTGGATTTATTAGTGTGCACCGACGTGGCAGCACGCGGTTTGGACATCAAAGACGTGCCTGCCGTGTTTAACTTTGATATTCCATTCAATGCCGAAGACTATGTGCACCGCATTGGACGTACTGGACGTGCTGGTGCACAAGGGCAGTCGATTAGCTTTGTGTCTGCGAGTGACCAACGTTTGGTGATGGACATTGAAAAGCTGCTTAAAACAAAAATTGAACTTGAGGCTGTTGAGTTTGAAGAAGATAGACCGCGTGGACGCATCAATACTGGGCGCCGCGCTTGGGGTGACGATGATCCCCGCGACGTCATAGACGAGCCTCGCGATGCACAAAACCGTTCGCGCAGCCACTACGCCAGCTCACCCCGTGTTCAACAAGACCCGTTTTTTGACCAGCCTTACGAAGAGCCCTCAGCTGATTCTGTTAAGCCAGCGGCTGCCCCAGACCCATTACGTAAATCACCCAATATCAAACCAAAGCGCAATGTGGCGGCGCTTTTTAAAACAACGGCTTAAATGGGTTGGTTGCAGGTCGAAGTTTTCTTGCACATTACCCTAAACGCTAACCCAAGATCCATTTATTTCAAGGGATCTTGAGACTGCGGACATTTAACTTGCACGCGCTCTGCGAGCCGTGCATCTTTAATCAGTACATCATCTAGCTTTAGCGCACTTAAGCAACCTCCCCATAAACATCCGTCATCCAAACATACCACGTCTGCACGCGGCAGTAATTGGAGTGTTGACCAATGGCCAAATGCAATCACGGTGTCCTGGGTCAAACGGTTGGGAAGATCAAACCAAGGCATTAATCCTTGAGGGGCATTTTCTGGGGCTTTTTTGTAAAAGAAATCCATCGCTCCTTGCGCATTGCAGTAGCGCATGCGGGTGAATGCATTGACGATGACGCGTAATCGGTCATGCCCTATCAAAGCGTCATGCCATTGATTCGGCATGCCGCCATACATATGGACGATGAAGTCGCCTAGTGCATCACTGCGTAATATCGATTCCACTTCGCCAGCAAGGGCCAAGGTTTTTTCAGTTGTCCATTGCGGCAATACCCCAGCATGCACCATCAAAACATTGCCGACGTGCATCGCCATGTTTTGATGGCGTAACCAATACAAGAGCGCTTCACGGTCAGGCGCATTCAAAATATCTTGGATGGTGTCTGATGCGTTGAGTTTTCGTGCACCAAACGATACGGCCAATAAATGGAGATCGTGGTTACCAAGCACACACTGTGCGCTGCTACCAAAGCCCAAGAGTCTTCGCAATACGTCTGCATTCTGTGGCCCCCGATTCACCATGTCGCCCAACATATAAAGCGTATCGCGACTGGGAGAAAAGTCGATTTGTTGCAACAAACGTACCAAAGCTGCATCACAACCCTGTACGTCACCAATCAAGTAAAGTGCCATATTCTGATTGTCTCAAACCCAATGCGTTAGTCTGGTACCCATGGATATCTTTATTATTTTTCTTCTTACGCTGTTCAACGGCATGTTTGCGATGTCCGAAATGGCCCTGGCATCGTGCCGCAAGCCGCGCTTGGTGGCGCTTGAGGCAGAAGGAGACCCAGGCGCACGTGCCGCTTTGCGCTTGCTGGCACAGCCCACACAGTTTTTATCGACAGTACAAATTGGTATTACCTCGATTGGCGTACTCAACGGTATAGTGGGTGAGGCTGCATTCAGTTTGAATTTATCCCGTTGGTTGATGGCGCAAGGCGTAGCAGATCGATTTGCCGAAGGCCTTGCCACTGCGTGTGTAGTGTCCTTGATTACCTTGAGCACGATTTTGTTTGGCGAATTGGTGCCTAAACGGATTGGACAGTTGTATCCAGAATCTGTAGCACGTTTAACTGCGCCTTTAATGTTGGCGCTCGCTACTATGGCAAAGCCTGTGGTGTTCTTTTTATCCAGCAGTACGAGTGCGATATTGAAATGGCTCCATATTGACACTCGGGGTTTACGATCTGTGACCGAAGAAGAAATTAGTGCGAGCTTGGTAGAAGGTGTAGACGCAGGCGTGATTGAAGCGCACGAACACCAAATGGTGCAAAACGTTTTCAACTTAGACGAGCGACCGTTGACGTCCATCATGGTTCCACGCTCCGACATTGAGTGGTTAGACGCCAAGACTTCCGTGCCACAGGCTTTGGCAGAAGTAGGTGCCATTGGCGCGCATTCTTGGTACCCGGTTTGCCGTGACGGGTTAGACGATGTGGTGGGGGCAGTGAGCGTTTCTCAACTTTTGCGCGTACCCCCTAACTCACAAATCACCATTGAAACTTTGGCGCAACCAGTGGCGTTTGTCCCAGAAACCTTGAGTGGTTTAGATTTGCTTGAGCAGTTCAGAAGACCCGTTGAGCGCGCAACAGCGCATGGCCGTATGGTGTTGGTGGTGGATGAATACGGGGTAGTGCAGGGCTTGATGACGCCACGTGATTTATTAGAGGCTATTACGGGAGAGTTGCTTCAAGCCACTTCGTCCGAAGATGCTTGGGCTGTGCCAAGACCCGATGGCAGTTGGTTGGTTGATGGCCTGATGCCTGTGGGTGAATTCAAAGCACGTTTGCAAATACTGGAACTACCAGACGAAGACCGAGGTATTTACAACACCGTCGCTGGCTTGGTGATGGCCATTGCGGGCCATATGCCGACAGTAACAGAGTGCTTTGACTTTGGTGAATGGAAAATAGAGGTTGTTGACTTAGACGGACGACGGATTGACAAGGTGTTGGTTAGCCGCGTCGCTGAAAAGGCAGTTGGTACACCCAAATAGGACGAGAGTCTTTCCCATAAATAATGGCAGAAGGAACGATACCAATTGCCTCAAATTCCAAACTGACCAGCCAAGCGCCGCGTCGCATCTCGGCTTCAGCTTTTTCAATAGCACGTGGCATGCTCTCGGGGCGTTGGAACATATAGACCATGTCGTAACCGCGCCAGTCGACCATCCAGATATCGCCTTGGCGAATCGTGGCAAACGAACAACGGATGGCACTGATGATGCGCAATGGCCAGCTCATCTCAACACCATTTAAATCTGCACGAGGATAGGCATCACGCAGAGCGATCAAGCCGTCTCCTAAGCCACTACCAGCATCCAAGATTCGCGCACCACCCAGCAAGGTGATGTGTTCAGGCAATTGGCGCAATGCTTTGCGTGGTGTTGGAAAGAGCGGCGCATCTTTCCATGCTTTGCGCGGATAAATCACCACAATTAATCCCAGCAATAGCAACCAACCTATAGGAGGCATAGTGAGTGCGCCAGAAGCGGCCCACATCGACAAGGGAAAACCCACCAAGATCAAAATACGGCGCATTTTGGTGGTAGCAAGTGAAGTCAATACCCCTCCCCAAAAAGTCGCAACAGTTAGTCCCACCCACTCAGGAGCGCCTATATGCTTCAATACCGCAAAAATGAGCCAAGAAGAACCCCAAGCAAGCAGAGCAGGAATGGGCCAAATTAAAAGTTTCATGGGGAAGAATCATAGAGTGAAACCTTTTGTCGGGAAATCTCAGCATCCCTTGAGAAAAACATGTCTATCACTGTGTTTGGGCGCTTTAAGAACCATTTCAACTGTTCAAACAGATGTTGCTATCACGAAGAAGCCACTGAGGGGCTCGCTCCTTTAGTACGTGAGGACATTTGGCGCTGTCTGCATGCTTTGTGCGCAGAGGGTCAAAGTATTTTGGTGATCGATAAATATGTACAAAAACTCGTGCAACTGGCAGACCAACACACCATCATTGAGCGCGGTAAGGTGGTGTGGCAGGGTGGCTCACAGAGGCACTAGAGGCTGATCGCGCTTTGTGGCAATGCTATATCGGGGTGTAAGGCATTAATGTCATAAGTGCTTTGGAAGCGGCCACAAACGTGCTGTATGAACTAATGCCAAGATTCTTATTTGGTTATCTTGCACTTCATAAATCAGGCGATAGTTTGCATGCGGGATAAGTTCTCGCGTTCCCGATATCCGACCAGGTCTGCCGAGTAGTGGGTGTTGTTCTAATCGCAATGCGACTTCAGCAAACAGTTCATCTATCATGATGGCCGCAATTGGATTGTCTAGACTTATGAATTCAATAATGTCTGCACGATCTTGTTCTGCTGCAGATGCCCAAATTACTTTCATGGATGTGGACTGTCAACCTTTGCCTCCAGTTGTGCACGACGCGCAGCAAAACGCAGCTCTACCTCTTCAGCGCTCGCGTAATTGCCTGCATCAATTTGGGCACGTGCTTGGGCAACCTTGCTGTTCAAAAATGCGTCGTAGTCTCTTGCTTGTTTTTGGCGTTGAACAAAATCGCGCATGAGTTCGCGCATGATTTGAGAGGCAGGCCGATGACTGGCTTCTGCCTCGGCCATGAATGCATCGCGTAGTTGGGCTTCTAATTTCATAGTAAATACTGCTTCCTTCGACATGGTCAAACTCCATAAACAAGATATAAACAAAGTATATACGTTTTAAGTATAAATTTCATATGCCTATTTGTTTTTGGAGTTAAATTAACCTTTTATTGTTAATTTCCTAGCTGTCAATCATCTAGTACAGCCTGTCGTAATGGGTGCGCTTGGAATTCAAAAGTCAGCAAGTTGCACTCAAATTCGAGCAACGGGTTGAATTTTTTAATTCACAAAATAAAAATGCCAGACCGCATTGGTGCGTCTGGCATTTTTTAGTTTGTTAAAAAAATTAAGGAGTGACGTGATATTTGGTCACCCGCTCCACCTCATTCTTAGACCCCAAAATTACACTTACACGTTGATGCAGTTGCTTGGGCTCAAGATCCAAAATACGTTGATTGCCGTTGGTGGCAGCCCCGCCGGCTTGCTCAATCAACCAACTCATAGGGTTGGCTTCATACATCAAACGTAACTTCCCAGGTTTTTCAGGTTCGCGTTTATCCCACGGGTACATGAAAATTCCGCCACGGGTCAAGATGCGATGCACATCGGCCACCATCGAGGCTATCCAGCGCATATTGAAGTCTTTGCCGCGCGGGCCTTCTTTGCCTGCAAGACATTCATCCACATAGCGTTTAACTGGTGCATCCCAATGGCGCATATTGCTCATGTTGATGGCGAACTCTTTGGTGTCTTCTGGGACCTTTACATTTTCTTGGGTGAGAACAAAAGAGCCTTGCTCGCGGTCCAATGTGAACATTGCAACGCCATCTCCCACTGTTAAGACTAGCGTAGTTTGCGGGCCATACACGCAATAACCCGCAGCAACTTGTTGGGTACCCGGTTGTAAAAAGTCTTGTTCTGTTACAGCCGCGTTATTGCTCACTTTTTTCAGAACACTGAATATGGTGCCGATGCTGACGTTGACTTCTATGTTGCTAGAACCATCTAGTGGATCAAACATCAACAGGTATTCGCCTTGCGGATAACGATTTGGCACCACGTGGATACTGTCCATCTCTTCAGATGCCATAGCGGCCAAGTGGCCGCCCCATTCATTCGCTTCAATCAGCACATCGTTGGCGATGATGTCGAGTTTTTTCTGGACTTCACCTTGCACGTTTTCGATGCCGGCAGAACCCATGACATCGCCCAATTCGCTACCCAAGGCGCCTTTGTTCACCGCATGGCTGATGCTTTTACATGCGCGTGCCACGACTTCTAGTAACAAACGCAGTTCAGAAGGAATGCGGCCTTTGGCGCGTTGCTCTTCGACCAAATAGCGGGTGAGAGAAATACTCATCGTGTGTCCTTCGCGTCTTAATGGGAAAGTGCGCGCGAAACCACCTCACGCACATCGTTACTTAAATCGGGCTTGGCGGCGACCCGCTCAATCGCCACTTTGGCAGCAGAGCGATAAGGTTCTGCCAAATGGCTCCAACGGTCGAGCGCACGCGCTAAACGCGCAGCGACTTGTGGGTTGATGGCATCCATTTCTAAAACGCGGTCGCTCCAAAACACATAGCCGGCTGCATCGCTGCGATGAAAAGCGCCAGGATTGGCACTGCAATAACTAAAGATGAGACTGCGTGCACGATTCGGGTTTTTGATGGAGAAGTCTGGGTGTTGCAATAACTGACGCACGATAGGCAAGATATGGCCGCCACGGTCACTAGCGCCCGCTTGTAGAGCAAACCACTTATCGATGACCAATGGTTCAGCCGCAAACATTTTGTAGAAAATGGTCAAGGCTTCACTCGCCAAGGTATGGCCTGACTGCACCAATGCACTGAGTGCATTAAAACGATCGGTCATGTTGCCAGCTTTGGTGAAATGCAAAAGTGCTTTGTGCGCCCAGGTGTTGTCATTTGTTTGTACGCCATGCAAGCACAACATGGTCAAGGCTAAGCCGCTGAGGGCACGGCGGCCACTAGAGACAGGGTCAGGCTGGTAAATACCGTTGTCACGATGTGCATCAAACGCCCACACCCAATCGGCATGCAAGGCGCTTGCCAATTGCAAACGCATGGCTTCGCGCACAGCATGCACGCGTTGTGGGTCGACTACGCTGAGTTGCTCAGATAGATAAGTCTCAGAAGGCAAGGTGAGCACCAGTTCTTTGAACGCGGCGTCTAGGGTGGGGTGTTTGAGCACCAGAGATAAAGCGTTTAACAACTCTGGGCGTAAGACCTCAGTGGTTGTTTCGTCCGATGCAATGGCTTTAAGCGCAGCTTGCAAGCAAAGTTGTTGTGCGGCCTCCCATTGGTTGAAGGGGTCGGTGTCATGCGCAAGTTGTACTAAGCGTTGCGCAGTTGTAACGTCTAAATCCAACACAACAGGTGCGCTGAATTCGCGCAATAGGGATGGCACGGGCGTTTGACCGTCATGGATGTCTAGATCATCGAATGCAAAAGTTTGTGAGGCTTGCGTGAGAACTAGTAATTGCGTTGTCAAGATCTCGCGACCATCGGCAGTTAGCAAACCAAAGCTGATGGGAACAACAAAAGGCTCTTTTGAAGCTTGGCCTACGCTAGGTTCGCAGCTTTGGCTAAGTGTGAGCATGTAGCGTTTGCTGGCCGCATCAAATACCCCAGAAGCTTTGACCCGTGGTGTGCCCGCTTGGGAATACCAGCGTTTGAATGGGTCAAGGTGTTGGGCAAGCGCAGAGCCTGGATTAGCGTCCGCAATGCACTGTGCGAAGTCATCGCAGGTGACGGCTTGGCCATCATGGCGTTCAAAGTAAAGCGCCATGCCTTTGGCAAAACCTTCTCTGCTGGTGAGCGTTTGCATCATGCGCACTACTTCAGCGCCTTTTTCATAAATGGTGACGGTGTAGAAGTTGTTGATTTCTACATAGCTGTCAGGCCGCACCGGATGCGCCATCGGGCCTGCGTCTTCGGCAAATTGCACGGTGCGCAACAAGCGAACGTCTTCAATGCGTTTGACGGCTTTGGCAGAAGCCGCAGCGATAGGGTTATCTTTAAGCGCTTGCGCCGCGAGATCTTGACTGAACTCTTGGTCGCGGAAAACGGTCAAGCCTTCTTTGAGCGAGAGTTGAAACCAGTCGCGGCAAGTGATGCGGTTGCCAGTCCAGTTATGGAAATACTCGTGGCCGACGACGCTTTCGATATTGGCGTAGTCTGTGTCGGTTGCTGTGGACGAATTGGCCAAGACAAACTTGGTGTTGAAAATATTCAAGCCCTTGTTTTCCATCGCACCCATATTGAAGTCGCTGGTCGCCACGATCATGAAACGCTCCAGGTCCAAGCTCAAACCAAAACGGTGCTCGTCCCACGCCACGCTGGCCATCAAGGAATTCATCGCATGCTCGGTTTTGTCGAGATCACCTGGACGCACATAGACCTGCAACAGATGTTCTTTGCCAGAAGGGGCTTTGATACGTTGTTCGCGGCATACCAACTGCCCTGCGACCAACGCGAAGAGGTAGCAAGGTTTTTTATGTGGGTCGACCCATCTAGCAAAGTGACGGCCTTCTTCTAAATCACCAGTTTCCAACAAGTTCCCGTTGCTCAACAAAACGGGGTAAGCCTTTTTGTCTGCCCGCAGCGTGACGCTGTAACTAGACATGACATCGGGACGGTCTAGAAAGTAGGTGATGCGTCGAAAGCCTTCTGCTTCACATTGGGTGAAGAAGGAGTCATTGCTCACATACAAACCGGTCAACGCAGTGTTTTTGATCGGAAAACAGGTGGTGAAGATTTCCAAGTGAATGGGTGCATCACCTTCGGGCAAATTTTCCAGCACCAATTTGTCACCGTCCATCTTGAACGAGGTGCCTTGGCCGTTGACCAAGACGCGCGAGAGGTTAAGACCGTCACCGTCCAATCGCAAGGCTTGTGCGGGAACAGCTGAATTGCGACGCAACACCATTTTGTTGAGCACGCGGGTTTTGGCGGGGTCTAGGTCAAACGTTAGATCGACGCTGTCTATCCAAAACGCGGGTGCGGTGTAGTCTGCGCGTTGGATCAAGGGGGCAGTGCCTTCACGGTACATGGCTGTGTTTCCTAGGTGTTGTCAATGGCATGCAGACGGATATGTCTACACACCTTGTTTGAGAGAAGCTTCGATGAAGGCGTCTAAGTCGCCATCCAAAACCTTTTGCGTGTTGGATATTTCCACGTTGGTGCGCAAATCTTTGATGCGGCTGTTGTCCAACACGTAGCTACGGATCTGGTGGCCCCAACCGACATCGGTTTTGGTGTCTTCGAGTTTTTGTTGCGCCTCTTGGCGTTTGCGCATCTCGAAGTCGTACAAGCGCGAGCGCAAGCGCTTCCAGGCCACATCTTTGTTGCTGTGCTGGCTGCGACCGTCTTGGCACTGCACGACGATGCCCGTAGGGATGTGCGTTAAACGCACAGCCGAGTCGGTTTTGTTGATGTGCTGACCGCCCGCGCCGCTTGCGCGGAAGGTGTCGGTGCGTACGTCGGCGGGGTTGATGTCGATTTCGATCGAGTCATCGATCTCGGGGTAGACAAACACGCTCGCAAAACTGGTGTGGCGACCGCCCGAGCTGTCGAAGGGTGATTTGCGCACCAAACGGTGTACGCCGGTTTCGGTGCGTAACAAGCCAAACGCGTATTCGCCCTCGATTTTGATGGTCGCGCCTTTGATGCCCGCTACGTCCCCGGCGGATTCGTCTTCCACCGTGGTTTTGAAACCTTTGCGTTCGGCATATTTCAAATACTGGCGCAACAGCATGCTGGCCCAGTCACAGGCTTCGGTGCCGCCCGCGCCTGCTTGGATATCGAGGAAGGCATTGCACGGATCCGCCTCTTGGCTGAACATGCGGCGGAATTCGAGGTCTTCGATGGTGCTGACCAATGACTTGGTGTCTGCCTCAATAGTGGCTAAGCCTTCGTCATCACCGTCGTCTTTGCTCATTTCAAATAGTTCGGTGTTGTCGGCGAGTTCTTGGGTCAGACGCGTGAGGGTGACAACGACGCCGTCGAGTAATTTCTTCTCACGGCCGAGTTCTTGGGCTTTTTTCGGGTCGTCCCAGACTTTGGGGTCTTCGAGCGAGGCGTTGACAGTTCTTAAACGCTCAGATTTGGCATCGAAGTCAAAGATACCCCCGAAGTTCGACCGTACGAACTGTGAGGTCGGCCAAAGTGGTGCCAATGAGGTTGATGCGTTCTGCTTCCATGGTGCTTCTTCTTTACGTAACGGGGAAAAACTGTGATTTTCTCACGCGCGTCAGTAACGCTACTCAGGCGAGGAATTCTTCGATCAGACGGGCCAGTTTTTCGGGCTGATCGTGGTGCAGCATATGGCCTGCGTCTTCGATGACGGCGTGGCGCAGGTCGGGGACCGATGCAATGCGTTGCTTGAATTCATCCAAGGTGTACTTGTCTTTCCACCACTGCGTCAGGCTGTCGGTATCGGCCATGGCGAACAGGGTGGGGGCGGTGATGCGCTCATAGATGCCCAGTACTTCGTCCATTTTGAACAACTGCGCGTTGATCACTTTATGTGCGGCATGGCCCAAGATCCGCCACTCTCCCGCCGCGTTGGGTTTCGCCCAATGGCTGGCTAACCAATGGGCTTTGTCGCTGCTGAGGCGTGGATTGGTTTTCATGAGGCGTTTGGCGACGCCCTCTAAGTCAGCATAGGTTTTGAGGTCTAGCTCGCCTTTGTGCATGGTTTTGAGCTCGTCTATCCATTTCGCATAGCGCCCTGCGGCTTGGGCTGGGCGGGTAGCGGCCATGCCAAAGCCCTCTAAGTTGATCAGTTTGGCAACGCGTTCGGGGCGCACGCCTGCATACAAAGTGGCGACATGGCCGCCCATGCTGTGGCCGATCAAGTGGATGCTGCGGTCGCCCACATAGTGGTCAAGCAAGAAATCTAGGTCAGCGAGGTAATCTGGAAACCAGTAGTTGTCTTGGTGAGGCGTTTCGGTAAGCCCAAACCCGCGCCAGTCGGGGGCGATGACCCAACGGTCTTGAACCAGGGCGTCGACGACAAACTGAAACGATGCGGAGACGTCCATCCAGCCATGGACCATGACTAGGGGCGGCGTGTTGTTATCAGGCGTGCCCCACTGGCGGACGTGGTATTTCAGTTGGCGTATCGGTACAAACTCGCTACGCGATTCTTTTTGAATTGGGTACATTGTTTGAATCATAAGGACCCTAGAAATGTCTTCGCGTCAAAAACATGACAACGCCCGCGCGACGGGCGATTTTTATGCTGCCATGCAGCAAAGCTTTGGTTGGTCGGTGCCTGCTAATTTCAATATGGCGCAGGTCTGTAGCCAACGATGGGCGGCGCAATCTGACACCGCACAACGCACAGCCATCATCGAACACCATGCAGGTGGTGCGCACCGCACATACAGCTTCGCGCAATTGCAACAGGCCGCAGATGCTTTGAGCTTGCGTTTGCAAGCCATGGGTGTGCAAAAGGGCGATCGGGTGGCCATTGTGTTGCCGCAACGCTTTGAGACAGCCGTGGCCTATATCGCGGTGATGCAAATGGGTGCCGTAGCGATGCCTTTGTCCTTGCTGTTTGGACCGGATGCATTGTCATATCGCCTGAACGACAGCGAAGCGGTGGTAGCTTTGGTTGACGGGGCTTCGATGGAACAGGTGTTGCAGGTGAAAGGTGAGTGCATCGCTTTGCGTGAAGTGGTTCGCTTGGATGCCTTGCAAATCCAAGATACCGGTGGGCGTTATGTTGCGCATAAAGGTAAAGCGTCTGCGAGTGACACTAGTAATAAGAAATCAAAAATTCTCGTCAACACCCAAGCGGACGATGCTGCAGTCTTGATTTACACCAGCGGAACCACTGGCCCTCCTAAGGGTGCGCTGATTCCGCATCGTGCCTTGATTGGAAATTTAACGGGGTTTGTGTGTAGTCAAAACTGGTTTGGTTTTTCGCCAACCGTTAAGGTCAATTCGCAGCAATTGCCGACCAGTAAGTTTCCTAGTGTTTTTTGGTCTCCAGCCGATTGGGCTTGGACAGGTGGGCTGATGGACGCATTACTACCCACGTTGTACTTTGGCCGACCCATCGTGGCTTACAACGGGCGCTTTAGCCCGGAGTTGGCGTTTCGTTTGATGCAGGCGCATCAGGTGACGCACACCTTCTTATTTCCTACGGCTTTGAAAGCGATGATGAAGGCGTACCCCACGCCGCGTAGCCAATTCAAACTCCAACTCCAAGCCATGATGAGTGCGGGCGAGGCAGTAGGCGATGCCGTATTTGCTTATTGCCAAAAGCAGTTGGGCGTGACGGTCAACGAAATGTTTGGCCAAACCGAAATCAATTACATCGTGGGTAATTGCGCGATGGAGTGGGCGGGCGGCGCTGGACAAACACCTGTCGCCCATCGCCATAACGCCGGTTGGCCCGCCAAGCCCGGCAGCATGGGCAAAGGCTACCCAGGCCACCGCGTGGCGGTGATCGACGAAGACGGCAATGAGTGCCCTGATGGAGTGCCCGGAGATGTGGCTTTGCACCGCTTTAACCAGCATGGCGAGCCAGACCCTATTTTCTTTTTGGGCTACTGGAAAAACCTGCGCTCCACGCAGGGCAAGTTCACGGGCGACTGGTGTCGGACAGGCGACTTGGCCGTACGCGATAAAGATGGATACCTTTGGTACCAAGGCCGCGCCGACGATGTGTTCAAAGCAGCTGGGTACCGCATTGGTCCGAGTGAAGTAGAAAACTGTTTGGTCAAACACCCCGCCGTTGCCAATGCGGCCGTGGTGCCAAAGCCTGACTCAGAGCGCGGAGCTTTGGTCAAAGCCTATGTAGTATTAGCGCCAGGTTTTCAAGCCAGTGAAGCCCTCATCGCTGAGCTGCAAACCCACGTGCGCGGCAAGCTGGCGCCGTATGAATACCCCAAAGAGATTGAATTTATCGCTGAGTTGCCCATGACCACGACAGGCAAAGTGCAGAGACGGGTACTCCGCCTCCAAGAAGAGGAAAGAGCCGCTCCTAGAGCAAGGGATTAGACTTACCCGCTTTGAAAAACCGATTCTTGGAGTTGTAGCAATGTCTTTACCCCTCGTTCCACTGGGCAACAGTGAATTGCGCGTCACCCCGATTTGTTTGGGCACGATGACTTTTGGTGAGCAGGTCAGTGAAGCCGATTCGCATGCGATTCTCGATCGGTCTCTAGAGCGTGGCGTGAATTTCATAGACACGGCTGAGATGTATTCAGTCCCTGCCAAAGCTGAGACCTGTGGTTCGACCGAAACCATTTTGGGTAACTGGTTTGCCAAACACCCCAGTGTGCGGCAAAAACTCGTGCTGGCAACCAAAGTGGCAGGCCCCTCACGCGGCATGCCTTGGGTGCGCGAAGGGGGTGGCATGACCGCACAAGATATTTTGAATTCCTGCGATGCCAGTCTCAAACGCCTCCAAACCGATGTAATCGACCTCTACCAAATCCACTGGCCCGAGCGCCATGTGCCTGCTTTTGGCATCGTTTATTTCGACCCTACTAAAGACAATAGCGCTACGTCTATCCATGAGCAGTTGGAGGCTTTATCCAAGTTGGTAAAAACTGGAAAAGTCCGCCATATCGGTCTATCGAATGAAACCCCTTACGGGGTGCACGAATTTATCCGCTTAGCGGATCAACATGGCTTACCCCGTGCGCACACCATTCAAAACCCTTACTGCCTGCTCAACCGTACTTTTGAAAACGCCTTAGATGAAACCTGCCACCGTTTAAATGTGTCGTTGTTGGCTTACTCGCCACTGGCCTTTGGCTTGCTGACTGGTAAATACGATGCCGGCGGCGTGACGGGACCCCATGCACCAAAAGGAAAAGACGGCGGACGTCTGTCGATCTATGAATCGGTTCAAAAGCAACGCTGGGGCCGACCTGAGGCTTTGGTAGCAGCGCGCCGCTACAACGCCTTGGCCCGCGAAAACGGCATGACACCCACTGAAATGGCCTTGGCGTTTTGTTACACCAAGTGGCAAGTCGCAAGCACCATCATTGGTGTGACGTCGGTCGCGCAACTTGATACCGATTTGGATGTGTGGGGCAAGACTTTGTCACCTGAAGTTTTGACGGCTATAGACGCCATCCGTTGGGACATGCGCGATCCCGCGTTGTGATGTGCGTTTTGCGGGTCGAACTAACAACGCAAATCTCGATTGCCAAACATGACTGACTCGAACTCTTTATTACTCTTGGTTTTCGGAGCCTACCTGGTGGGATCCTTGTCTTTCGCTGTGATCGTCAGCCGAGTCATGGGACTCGACGACCCGCGTACCTACGGCAGCCAAAACCCAGGCGCCACCAATGTGCTGCGCTCGGGCAATCGCCAAGCCGCTATTTACACCTTGGCCTTGGATGCGCTCAAAGGATATGTTCCCGTGCTGCTTGTCAAACTTCTCGGTTCTTCCTTTGGCTGGGACGAGCGGGCGTTGGCGTTGGTGGCGATTTCAGCGTTTATCGGGCACTTATGGCCAGTGTTTTTTGGCTTTAGAGGCGGCAAAGGTGTTGCGACGGCAGCCGGTGTCATATTTGGTATTGAGCCCGTTCTTGGGTTTGCTACTTTGGCTACTTGGGGCATCGTGGCCTATTTTTTCCGGTATTCCTCATTGGCTGCCATTGCTGCCTCGTTGTTTGCGCCTTTGTATTACCTCTTTGGCAACCAAGTGGCTTGGATTACAGGTGAACCGCAACTGATGGCCTTGATTGCTATCAGTGGATTGCTACTCATGCGTCATCAGGACAACATCACCCGCTTGGTGTTGGGGCAAGAGAGCAAGATTGGTGAGAAGAAGTCCCAGGCTTAGTGTTTGCTGCTTTTGTGGTGGCGTTTTTGGCTTTTGTAGTGTGGCGTCAGCCCGACGGCACACGATGCTCCGCTCATGTCCTCCGGATTTGGCCGAAGCCGGAGGACATGAGCGGCGCAGTGCATGCCACCCAGCATTTGCATCGCCAACCAGTATCAGAGCAGAGGTTAATCGCGAAAGTTGTTAAACGACAAAGGCAAATCGGCGATCTCTTTGCGGATTAAAGCCATAGCTGCCTGCAAGTCATCGCGTTTAGCACCGCTGACACGAACCGCATCACCTTGAATAGCAGCTTGCACTTTGATCTTGCTGTCTTTGATCAGGCGTTGGATTTTTTTTGAGACCTCGGTCTCAATCCCATTACGCACTTTGATGACCTGCTTGACCTTGTCGCCGCCGATTTTTTGGACATCGCCTTTGTCTAGAAAGCGGATGTCGACTTCGCGCTTCGTCAATTTATTGCGCAAAACATCCTCTACTTGCGTGAGCTGAAAGTCAGAGTCGCCAAACAAAGTGATTTCTTTGTCTTTGAGCTCGACCCCAGCGGAGGTGCCTTTGAAGTCAGGGTGAGACAATCTTGCTATGTTAGTTGAGCGAAACGTACCCCTGCAAGCGCATAACACTTTTGGTATATCTGCCAAGGCTTTGCAATTGGTGCGTGTGCAGTCGGAGTCCGATATTGGGGCCCTGTTAGCCGACCCGCAATTGCGCGATACCCAGAAATTTGTGCTTGGTGGCGGCAGCAATATCGTGCTGACTGGCGACCTCAAAGCTTTGGTTCTCAAGGTTGAGCTCAAAGGTATGCGATTGGTGGAGGAATCCGAAAAGGCGTGGGTTGTCGAAGCCGCGGCGGGCGAGGATTGGCATGACTTTGTGCAATGGACCTTAGACAACAGCTGGCCGGGTTTGGAAAACATGGCATTGATCCCTGGCAGCGTTGGCGCCTCACCCGTACAAAACATTGGCGCCTACGGCGTCGAATTACAAGACCGCTTCGACGCTCTAGATGCGATTGACCTCGCGACTGGAAATACCTTCACCCTAGACGCTGCGCAATGCGCTTTTGGTTACCGCGACTCGATCTTCAAACACGGACCTGGTCAAACTGTTGGGGCTTCGCGCAGCATGGGGTTAGCGGGACGCGCATTGATTACCCGCGTACGGTTTCGGCTCGCCAAAGCCTGGAAGCCGGTACTTGGTTATCTAGATCTAGAAAAAAAGATGGCTGAGACGGGTATACGCCAACCTACCGCACAGCAAATTTTTGAATGGGTCTGCGCCATCCGGCGCGCCAAATTGCCAGATCCAGCCGTCATTGGAAATGCGGGAAGTTTTTTCAAAAATCCGACCGTCACACCAGAGCAGTGTGCAGACATCATTGCCAGAGATCCTAAGGTGGTGCATTACCTGTTAGACGATGGTCGTATCAAACTCGCCGCTGGTTGGTTGATCGACGCCTGTGGTTGGAAAGGCAAGTCTGTCGGCAATGCCGCTGTGTATGAGAAGCAGGCGCTGGTCTTGGTGAACAAAGGTGGGCGTGAGAACCCTTGCACTGGGGGTGAGGTGATGACGCTGGCTAAGGCGATTCAGACCAGTGTGTATGAGCGGTTTGGGATTTTGTTGGAGCCTGAGCCTGTTGTGGTTTAGTTTCTTGCTTTTGTAGCGAGGCGTCAGCCCGACGGCACACGATGCTCCGCTCATGTCCTCCGGATTTGGCCGAAGGCCAAATCCTCCCCCTTTACTTCGCTACGCATCGTGCGCCGCCGAGCTGACGCCAGCGAACAAAGTGGAGTTCAACTAAGTGGCGCTCTAAAAAATTTCGCGCAAATGCTGGGTGGTATGTGCTGCAGAGCGAAGTAAAGGGGGAGGCTTCGGCTTGCCGAAGCCGGAGGACATGAGCGGCGCAGTGCATGCCACCCAGCATTTGCATCGCCAACTATCCCGAATTACAACTCCCAAGGCCAAAGAAAAAAGCTACTTAGTGCCACCCTCAAGCTTAATCATCTCAGCGCCTTCACCTAAAGACAGCAACCCAGACTGCGCATAAATACCCAACTTGGCGCGCGTATCCGAGATGTCCAAATTGCGCATCGTCAATTGACCAATACGGTCCAGCGGCGTGAAGGGCGCGTCCTCTACTTTTTCCATACTCAAACGCTCAGGCGCATAAGTCAGATTGGGGCTTTCGGTATTCAAGATGGAATAGTCGTTACCACGACGCAACTCAAGCGTGACTTCACCCGTGACAGCACGCGCGACCCAGCGCTGGGCGGTTTCACGCAACATGATGGACTGTGGGTCGAACCAGCGACCTTGGTAAAGCAAACGGCCTAAACGCAAACCGTTGATGCGGTATTGCTCGATGGTGTCTTCGTTGTGGATGCCAGAGACCAAGCGCTCGTAAGCGATGTGCAACAAGGCCATGCCAGGGGCTTCGTAAATACCGCGGCTCTTAGCTTCGATGATGCGGTTTTCGATTTGGTCGCTCATCCCCAAACCATGACGGCCACCAATTTCATTGGCTTTTAGGAACAGGGCTACGGGATCGGTAAAGGCCATGCCGTTCAAAGCGACAGGTTGGCCTTCTTCAAATCGCACGCTAACCGTCTCGGCTTTGACCACGCAGTCTTCACGCCAAAAAGGAACGCCCATGATGGGGTTGACGATTTGGATGCCACTGTTCAAGTGTTCTAAGTCTTTGGCTTCATGCGTCGCACCGAGCATATTGCTGTCGGTGGAATAGGCTTTTTCCGCGCTCATCTTGTAACCAAAACCGTGGGCGGTCATGAAAGCGCTCATTTCTGCGCGGCCACCTAACTCGTCGATGAACAACTGGTCGAGCCACGGTTTGTAGATGCGCAGGCTAGGGTTGGTCAACAAGCCGTAGCGGTAGAAACGCTCGATGTCGTTGCCTTTGTATGTCGATCCGTCGCCCCAGATGTGGACGTCGTCTTCTTTCATGGCCGAGACGAGCATGGTGCCCGTCACAGCGCGTCCCAGTGGGGTGGTGTTGAAGTAAGCGATGCCGCCTGTACGGACGTGAAAAGCACCGCATTGAATTGCGGCAATACCTTCGTGCGCGAGCTGGGTGCGGCAGTCGATCAGGCGCGCTTTGGCCGCGCCGTATTCCATGGCTTTACGTGGGATTTCGTTGTAATCGGCTTCGTCGGGTTGGCCTAGATTGGCGGTGTAGGCATAGGGCACGGCGCCTTTTTGCTTCATCCACAGCAAAGCAGCGCTGGTGTCTAAGCCACCAGAAAAAGCGATACCGACTTTTTCACCCTTTGGCAGATGTTGCAATATGGTGCTCATCGAAACTCCGAACTAACGCGGCTTAGCCGAAGTGACAAATATAGTGATAAGGCGCAGTGACGCGAATATCAAATTTGGAGTTACCTGGCACGCTAAATTTTTCACCTACTTTGGAGCTCACCCAATCGTGGCTGCCATCGAGCTTGTATTCACATGCGCCTGCTACGCATTCCATCACTTCGGGAGCGCCTGTGTTGAAAGTCAATGTGGCGGGCAAGATGACACCCACAGAGAGCTTGGTGCCGTTGGCCTTGGTGATGGCGTGGCTGATGCATTTGCCATCAAAGAAAACATTGGCTTGTGTGTGGATGGACACGCCATCGATGGTTTGGGTGGGCATAGAACAAGGCGATTTTTTGAAAACCGAATCAAAAGCTAGTAAAGCGGAAGTGGAAAACGGAAATTAGAAAAAAATTAGAAACGTGGAGCAGATCCTGGTGGCGGCACGTTGAATGTGGTCGCTGGAGGGTTAGGCATTGGCGTGATTTGCAAGCGCACGGTAGGGCCTGGGTCTGAAGGCATTTGCACGGAGTATTGCTTGCCAGCAAACTCATAGACCACGTTATAGGCCATCGTGCGGTTTTCGTAAACGGTTTGCTGGGTGCAGTTTTGTACATGGCGAACTTCTGGGTTGGCAGGGCCTTCAATTTTCTCGCCCAAGATGGCTCCACCAAATAGCCCCAGCATGGTGGCCGCAGCGCGACCAGAACCTTGACCTACGCTGTTACCAACAGCGCCACCGGCAATCGCGCCCATGGCAGCGCCCGCGCCTGATTTTTGCCCTTGCACAACGACTTGTTCGTTGGTGCAGACTTGACGAGGAACGGCTACTTGTTGAATGACAGGCGTCGAAGAGATAACTTTGCCGACTTCTTGTGCTTGGGCATTGCCAAATTGGCAAATGAAACACAAAGCAACGAGAGTTAAAAGCTTGTTGGTTGAATACTTATTCATAGCAAATCCTTGGAATTGACTGATTACATAGAGTGTAATCTTTGTGTGTTGGGCGCTTGTGATCAACGCTTACACAAGAAATTAGGTTGACGTGGGTGACAATTCATCTATGAATTCACTGGATAGTTGGCTCGCGCATTGCGAGCGTTTGCACCCCCATACGATTGATATGGGTTTAGAGCGGGTGCAAGAAGTCGTTAAGCGACTGGGTTTGCGCTTCGAGGCCTGCGTCATCACTGTGGCGGGCACCAATGGTAAAGGGTCTACTTGCGCCATGTTGGAAGCTTGTTTGTTGCAAGCGGGTTATCGCACGGGGGTTTACACCTCGCCGCACTTGGTGCATTTTCAAGAACGTTGCCGTATCCACGGTGAAGCCGTGCAGCCGGATGATTTGTTGCCACACTTCAAGAAGGTCGAGGATGCGCGTTGCCAAGGTTCTGAAATTAGTCTGACTTATTTTGAATTCACCACCTTGGCTATCTTGAGTTTGATGGCGGAAGCGAATTTAGACATCGCCATTTTGGAAGTAGGTTTAGGTGGCCGCTTAGATGCCGTGAACGTCGTCAATGCAGATTGCGCGTTGATTACCAGCATTGATTTGGACCATACCGAGTTATTGGGGCCAGACCGCGAGTCCATTGGGTTTGAAAAGGCCGGCATCATGCGTTCGGGAAAACCTGTTGTCGTCAGTGATCCAGTTCCGCCTGAGAGCGTTTTGGCGCATGCGGCCTCAATCGGTGCAGATCTTTGGCAATTTGGCAAAGACTTCAATTTCACCGGCGACAAGCAGCAGTGGGCTTGGGCGGGCAGGGGGCGTCGTTACAGCGGTTTGGCTTACCCGGCACTTCGCGGAGCCAACCAGTTAATCAATGCCAGCGGCGTGCTAGCTGCACTTGAGGCCGTGCGTGATCGCCTCCCTGTGACCGCGCAGGCTATCCGCAACGGTTTGGCCATGGTTGAACTGCCCGGCCGCTTCCAAATCATTCCCGGCCAGCCAACTTTGGTTCTGGATGTGGCACATAACCCGCATGCGGTTGCCGCATTGAGTGAAAACTTAGACGCGATGGGCTTTTATCCCACGACCCACGCTGTGTTTGGGGCGATGGCCGATAAAGATGTCTCCGCCATCATGGCGCGGGTAGGGATCTTGGTAGACCGGTGGTATTTCTGCGATTTGCCGACTGCACGCGCCTCCAGCGCACAAGAATTGCAAAAGCAATGGCAGCTGACCAACAGTAGAAAAAACGTCACATCCAGCGTCTTTAAAGACCCCAAAGAAGCGTTTGAAGCGGCGGTCGCTGCGGCAGACCCCGCTGATAGAATCGTCGTCTTCGGATCGTTCTACACGGTCGGGGGTGTTTTAAAGGACGGAATACCCCGTTTGGATGCCCCGCATTTGAGTTCCTGAGACCCCAATCCATGGCTTTTTTTAAGTTTCGACTACCAGGACAAACCGCTGGGGACGCTGCCAGCAACTTCAGCAACTCGCCCGCTGAAAGCGTAGAAGTTTTACGTCGCCGCGCTCGCCATCGGTTGATAGGTGCCACGGTGTTGGTCATCATCGGCGTTGTTGGATTCCCCTTGGTTTTTGATACCCAACCTCGGCCAGTCTCTGTGGACATCGCGGTCGATATTCCTGATCGCATCAAAACCAAGCCTATGGTGTCTGCCAGTTCAGCTACCAAGCAAGCCCCATTGGCAACAGATGCCGCCTTGAGTCCAAAGGAAGAAGTGGTGGCCTCTGCTAAGA